>CAJOQP010000133.1 GCA_905236515.1 uncultured Oscillospiraceae bacterium
GTGCGGGAGATGGGACTTGAACCCACACGTCTATGGTTGGACACAGGCACCTCAAGCCTGCCTGTCTGCCTATTCCAGCACTCCCGCATAGGATATGCACTTTCAAACGCGAAATTTATTATAGCACGGAAGGAGTATTTGTCAAGGAAAAGATCCTCCAACATTTTCAATACTCAGCGACTGAAAAGGCCGCTGCGCAAATACGCAACGGCCTTGTATTATTTTCTCTGCTTACAGATAGAAATCACGCTCGCGGCTGTCGTACCACTTCTCCAGCAGCGGAGCAACCAATGTCATCATCTTCATATCAAGGTTGAACATGTACATGGTAAATGTTCCTACGAAGAGACCTGCGCCGACGCCGGCAATCATCAAAGGAATCTTAGCAAATTTCGACATTTAGTATCTCTCCTTTCTTAATATGCCTCGTCATCGGGAATATGCTCGAGACTCGGATCCAGAGGTTCCTCACGCATAACCGTGCGCATATAGCGGTTTACCTGGTCACGGATTGCACTACGAGTGAACACGCGAGGATCGCAGAGGTCGTGGTTGACCCACATGATGTGGATTCCACGTTCACGTCCCTGTTCCTCAAACATACCATGCATGCCGTTAAGCGCTTTGCAGCTCATGTGTTCCCACATCATGACTACATCGGCATTCATTTTTTCACAGAGATCCCACAGTTCATCCACAAGGACTTTGTAGCCGCCATGCGTATGGTTACGCATGATCATCTGCATGTTCAGCATGGCCATGTCGCGGAATGCCTGTTCGCGGTTCTCCGGAGTATCCGTTTCGGCGATCATATCCTTGTTGATGACCGACAGCATATCGACCAGAGGAACCACGCCCCAGCACTGAACCATCCAGTAGAGCATGTCAATAACATACTGCGGCTGCACGCCCCAGACGATAGCACGATGACGATACTCTTTGGCATACATCCGTTTCGCTTTGTAGCCCTGTTCAGCCAGTTTAAGAAGCTTTTTATCCAGGACTTCAAAGTAAGGATCGCGGCCTGCGTTGCCCATATAGTTCGTATCATTGTAAAGGCTGAAGACAGCACCAAAGAACTGAGGATACGGAGTGGAGTTGATCTCAAGCTGTGCATTACGGCATCTTGTAGCAACGTTTACACGTCTTGCTGCTTCAAAGTATACTGGCCACTCCCATTTTTCACCGGTATGCTCCTCGATAAATGCAATAGCGCCTTTGATCTGTTCAACAGCATAGTCGATAACGTCTTCTTCCTGATGTCTCAGCGGCGTTGCCAGCTGATAAGTCGGGATTCCATACTGTTTCTCAAGACGTTTTGCGATGATACCGTTGCCCATCAGAGAACCGTCACAGGTAGTATTGTTCTGAACAGCACATGCACCAAGTACACAGAAATCATCGTCCATGCTGACACCGGCTTCAGCTTCCGGCATCGGGCAAACGTCACCGGGAATACCATTCTGCTGAGCTACGTCAAGATAATGCATGACGTTGAACTGATGGAAGATGTTGGACGCAAACATCGTCGGGACTTCACGAAGAATCGTATGCATCTTCTCTTTGTCAAATCCCATGACGAACGGAACCATGGAGTTCTCGTCAGTGATGCAGCATTTCTCGGAATAAGCAACATCGTTGCCGACACGGCGGTCGCCGCGGAAGCAGTTATGAATTGCCTGGGTCACGTCTGCAATAACATAGTTCATTGCATAGTGTGTGATACGGAGTGCTTCATCACGAAGGCCGATGGTGAACTTATCCATTCCGTGAGGAACAAATAGATAGCTCATCATCCAGCGATACCGCAGGAAACCTTTGACATTGCGGGGATTCAGAATGAACTTGCCCAGCACGCCAAACATCAGATAACACCAGCGGGAATAATCAAAAAGCGTGTCTTTCAGGCCACGCCATTCACGGCGGCGACGGACTTTCAGCTTTTCACTGTAGATCTTGCCGGGTGATTTTTCACCGGCGCGTTCACGGGTATTATATACCACTTCAACTGTTTTCATGTTGCTCATTTCGTCCCACCTCTCTGAATTTTCTTAATTTCAATGCTCTCTACAAACGCCTGTACACGCGTACGCAACTGTCCAGCTGAGGAGGAAGAGTTATAGGGACGGTCGATGGAAAGTACCGGATAACCATAATCATGGATCAACATGGAGGAACCGAGCATTCTTTCATACGCCCATGGATCGCAGAATTTAACCTGCTGATAGATAATGCCGTCGACATCATACTCAGCAGCAAGATCTGCGACATACTGTTTGCGGGAATAGACCTTTTCCTGATTCATCATACGCGGGCACTGGCAATGCTGGATGTAATGACGGCAAACCTGAGTCAATGCATCCTCTTCGTCATTAAGAACGATTTCAGTACGTCCGGGATAAGAACCGAAGCAGAACCGGTCACAGGCAACCATGGCACCGTTATCTTCGATCAGTTTAATAAAGCTGCTGTCATCGACTTCAGAACCGACAAGAAGGATCTTGCAGCGCCAATCTTTCTCATCCGGTTCACGTGTCTTGAGTTCTTCCAGTGTCTCCTCCAGTTTTTTCATGATAAGATCCACCGGGCAGACATAAGTAGCAAGACAAAGCACATGGAACTCATAACCAGTGATACGCGGTTTGTCACCCTTACGGAACTCGCCGATTTCACGAATGACTTTTACAAGTTTATTGTGCTTTTCAACTGCCTTGCGGATTGCTTTATCGGAAATATCGACTCCGTAGTGTTCCTGAAGCGGTTTCAGGATGTGATTCGTGCACTGAAGAACAGAGAGATCATAGTCAGCCTGAGTGTTCTTAAATGCGATCTCCATGTACTCATGGAAGAAGTTCGGATTGTCCTGACCCATGGTCTTCAGCAGTTCCATGTTCTCCACGCAACGGTTGATCATGGTGCAGCCATCCGGTGTAATCACACAGTCAGCGAAGTTATATCCTCCCTCAATTGCACGTTCCAGCAAAGCACGGCTGGGCTCGCAAAGCAGGTTAGTCATATAGTACGTTGCAATGTCCATGGAACCGGTCTGCGGTGCATGCAGTCGAATCGAGAAGCATTTGCCAAGATTCAGCAACGGTTCTGGAACATTCTCGCACGTGTAGGCCACTGCGATCCCGCCCTTTTTCTTTGCCTCTGCTATCAGCTCGTTATTTGCCTGCTGAAGCAGATTTTCAAAATAAATCAGATGTTTGAGATCTTTCAATACAGTTTCCCTCCCTCAAATTGTTTACCTCTAATTTGCACAAATGCTGTGCGTTAATACAAAAAAATGTTCGCGCCCCTCTTTGCGCATATTTACCCCTTTCATTGATTTATCGCAGTTTTTTAAGCAACATTACCAATAAATCTATATATAAAAGGAATAAAATAATGTCTTTATAACAATTATGACTATCTTTTTAAAATTGTCAATAAATAATCAAATATTTCGTATGGACACTTTTAATAAATCGTCCAAGAAATATTGTTGATTTTATTCATTGCCACAGTAAAAAATTACAAAAAAAGGCAGCAATACCATTGCTGCAGAGGGTAAACAAAAAAATAGAATTGTCGTGTACCGGAAACTCTAGCTACTGAGCACCTTGTATTGAGAGGATTAATTGCATTCAGTATATACAAAAACACACAAAATGTCTAGATGAAAAGCTATGTTTTGCCGCATTTATTAAAAAAAGCGGCAGTTTATCTGCCGCTATCATTCTTCTGTTTTCAAACGCATCACTAACGCTTCGTCCGGTTCAGCCAATATGGTTTCATAAACATGATAGATCACAAACCCGGGCATTGCCCCGCTGGGTTTCTTAAGATTACGGACCATAGTGAAGTCAACAGGCGTTTTCCCTCCCGCACGGGCCTGAGAATAATAGACCGCGATGGAAGCAGCCTGCTCAACCGTTCTGGGCGGCGGAGTCTGATCCTCACAGACGATAATCACATGACTCCCGTGAACACTCTTGGTATGAAGCCAGTAGTCGGATCTTCTCGCTTTTTTGGTGCTCAGCTCGTCATTCATCGCATTATTGCGTCCTACAAGTATACGGAACCCGTCATCGGACTTGAATGTCATGGGCCCCTGTGACCGAACTTTTTCTCTGCGTGCATTCTTCTTCGTCCGCAGATAGCCGGTAGAGATCAGTTCCCGTCGAATCTCCGCCAGGTCCCGTTCTGACTCCGACCGTTCGATCTCATCCAAAACGCTGTTGAGATAATTTAGCTGAGCTGTATTTTCTTCAATAAGTTTCGTAAGGTGTTCTCTGGCATTTTTCAGCTTATTGTATTCCTTGTATTTCTGAGCAGCGTTCTGTTGCGGGGATTTCAGCGGATCCAAAAGGATCACACATTCCGGACAATCCGGTTCATAAAAATCCTCACAGGAAAACGAAGCCATTCCTTTTTTCAGTTTATAAATGTTTGCAGTAATCAGATCCGCTTCTTTTCGGATCTGTTCACGATTGTCTGCCTTTTCCATCTCCTGCCTTCTGGCATTCAGTTTCCGCTGTGTGCGGTCTCGGGCAGATTTCGTTTTATGAAGCAGGTCACGGCTTTTTCTTCTCATGCTCTCTGCATGATCTCTCTGAGAATAAAACGCATCCAGCAGTTCTGAAAAAGAAGGATAATTCTCAAGCTCCACTTGATCGCCATATTGGGAAATCCGCATATAACTGAAATCAAAGGGCTTCCCCTCCCGCATCAGCACGATCGGTTCAAGCTCACTTTGCAATACGCTCTCCCGCAAAGCAGACATTGCCTCTGGAAGAAATTCCATCTGGCCATGGCAACGATATACCAGTTCTCTTGAAACCATTGGAGAGAGCCCGGAAAACGATTCCATGATGCTTTTCTCGGGATTGGCTGATGATGCACATTGTGATCCAAGCTCTGTGAACTGTTCCTCTGCCGAGTGGAAGAACGGTGTTTTATCCTGAAGCAACGGTCTTCGATAGATCATTCCCGGAAGCAGTCTACGCACTGCATTTTCGCCGAAATCTGCACGACGAATACAGTCGATAATATTGCCCTTATCATCCACGAGAATGATGTTGGAGGCTCTGCCCATTAGTTCCAAAACGAGCTTTTTTTCAGAAAGAACTCCCATTTCATCCCGAACCGAGAGATCCATTATAAGCAGGCGGTCAAAATCCGGTTGCGAAATACTCTGAATCCTGGCTCCCACCAGATGTTTGCGCATAAGCATGCAAAACATTGGCGGCTCTGTAGGATTCTCATAAGAGTTTTCGGTAAACTGCACCCGAGCACTTCCCGTATTGGCAGAAAGAAGCAGTTTCCGGTTTCCGGCATTTCCTCGTACGGAAAGCAACAGTACATCCCGTTCGGGCATCTGGACTTTATCGATCCTTGCGCCGATCAGTTCTTTCTGCAGTTCTTCCCTTATTGCATGTATAACAACGGCATCCAGCGGCATTTTTTACAATTCCTCCCTGTGGATCTCCAAAAACAATTCATTTAGACGGTCTTTCCTTCCCTGAAGAAACAGATATCCGAACAATGCCTCCAGCCCGGTAGCCGCATGATACTCAGAAATCTGAGCGTGATGAGGAACGGAATGGACCCTTGTATTCCGCCCTCTTTTATAAACACGCATTTCCTCATCCGTCAACAGATTCTGGATTCGATCAGCCGCCTTCGCCTGAGAAGATGCATTAACATATTCCACTGTTCTGTGATGAAGATCGTTAGCCTGGGCATGACCTTCAGCACAGAGCAGCGTCCTAGTCATCAGCTCATAGACTGCATCTCCAACATGAGCAAGTCCCAGCATACTGAGATTGTTGATTTCTCCTATATCCAACTGAGGATTGAAATAATCCATAATATAATGATTCCTTTATTTGTAGATTTGAAGAAAAATCCGGAAACTCAGTTCCGGATTTTTCTGCGGTTATACTTCGTCCATTGGATCGTGGAATGTATCCTCGTCCTCTTCAAAATTCATGCGTGTTTCCATGATCTCTGTAGGCGCTGTTCCCTGGATCATCTGCATTTCCTGCCACTGCTCTTTCGTGATCAGCACCTGGCGAGGTTTGGAACCTTCAAACGGTCCGACGATACCAAGCTCTTCCATCTGATCAACGATACGGGCTGCTCTTGCATAACCAAGCTTCAAACGGCGCTGAAGCATGGAAACGGAAGCCTGGTTGGTATCAAAGATCACATCCACCGCCTGCGGAAGAAGTTCGTCATAGTCGCTGGCAGAATCCGAGGCACTACCACTGTTTTTGCCGTTGTCCGGGTTCTTGTCCTCTGCTGCCTTCTCGATGGTTGCCATGATTTCATCACTGTACTCTGCAGTACCTTCCTGCTTGATAAAGTTGATGATCTCTTCCCGTTCTTCATCGGAAACAAATGCACCCTGAATACGAACCGGTTTTCTCGTACCGATGGGAGAGAACAGCATATCGCCGTTTCCAACCAGTTTTTCCGCACCCTGCTGATCCAGAATAATACGGCTTTCCAGTCCGGAGGAAACCGCAAATGCGATCCGGCTCGGGATATTGGCCTTCATCAGACCGGTGATGACATCGGCGGAAGGACGCTGCGTTGCGATGATCAGATGCATTCCAGCAGCACGACCCATCTGAGCGACCCGGCAGATACTCTCCTCCACATCCTTGGAAGCCGCCATCATAAGGTCGGCCAGCTCATCAATCACAATTACCACTCGCGGAAGGATGTCTTCTCCCTCACTCTTCTTATGCTCATTGTAGGAATCCAGATCACGAACGCCGATTTCCGAAAACAGGCGGTACCGTTTCAGCATTTCCACAACAGCCCACTGCAATGCGCCGGCTGCTTTCTTCGGATCTGTAACGACCGGGATATACAGCTGCGGGATCCCGTTATAGATACCCAGTTCTACCATCTTCGGATCGATCATGATCAGTTTCAGTTCTTCCGGTCTTGATTTATACAGAAGGCTGATGATCAAGGAGTTCATGCACACCGATTTACCGGAGCCGGTGGTACCGGCGATCAGCAGATGCGGAAGCTTGGAAATATTTCCAAGGATGCCTTCTCCGCTGATATCCTTTCCTAAGGCAACAGTAAGCGTTGATTTTGCATTTCTGAACTTCGGAGTATCAATGATATCGCGAAGATATACTGCGCTGTTCTGACGGTTGGGAACTTCAATTCCAACCGTGGAAATCCGGTTCGGGATCGGAGCAATACGCACGCTGGAGACACCGAGTGCCAGTGCGATATCATCCGACAGATTCGTGATCTTGGAGAGCTTAATCCCCTGCTCCAGTTCAAAATCATAACGAGTTACCGTAGGTCCGCGGGTCACATCGGAGATCGTCGCAGAGATTCCGAAACTCTGGATCGTGTCCTCCAGTCTGGACTTGGTCATGGCGATCTCTTCCCGTCCGTTTCCGATCGTGGCCGGGCTGGGACGAAGAAGATCTACCGGCGGGAATTTATATTCGGCTGCCGCCTGATCCTGTTTTTCAATCTGCGCGGCAACTGCGGCAGTTTCATTCGCCATCTCTTCCCTGCTCATACGAGGTTTCTGTTCTCTCGTCCTTGCAGGCTCCGCAGCAGCCACACCAGCCAGCTCTTCCGCTTCCAGAACCGACATGGGTCTCACATTTTCAGTAGATGCGGCAGGCCGTGGCGACGTCTGTTTCGCAGTATGAATCTCCGGTTCCGGACGCCTGTTTTTCTCAGCAGCGATGGGTTTCCGTTTCTTGGGGCTGACAACAGGCTCTTCGATGGATTCCACGTTGTCATAGTCAAACAGATCATCTTCCTCATCATCCAGCGGAATATCGATGCTTCCTTTTCCAAGATGAGGCATCTGAATGATTTTGGGATTCGACTGTGAATGAGTCTCTTCATCCGGCAGAAAATCACCTTCATCATCATCAAACTGATCGTACTTTCTGTTTTCGATCTTTTCCCGAATGGAAATCGGCTGTTCCTTACTGTTCGCCCACTCCATGATCTGTGAAACCGTGA
>CAJOQP010000134.1 GCA_905236515.1 uncultured Oscillospiraceae bacterium
ATTTGCGGTACGTTTCCCATTTTCAATGTATAGTCTTTTTCTGTCTTTTCCATTTTTCTCTTTCGTGGAAGGACGAGCGGAATGTCATTTTGACATTCCGCTGTTTTTCTTTCATTCACCGTGATAGAATAAGTACATCAACTCAAAGGAGCACATACTATGGACCAAACACCTTTGATCAACACGGATGAGTCCCTGCTTCATCGTTTTCTTCGTTATGTGGAATTCGATACTCAGTCCGATGAGGACTCCGGGACTTCTCCATCCACGGCAAAACAGTATCATCTGGCTACTCAGTTGGCTTATGAACTACGTCATCTCGGTGCGGAAGTCGATTACGACAAAGAGCACTGCTACGTTTATGCTGTTCTGCCCGGAGAAGAACCGGCGCTGGGTTTTATCGCCCACATGGATACTTCTCCTGCCGTATCCGGTGCGGATGTGAAACCGCGCATCATCGATGCCTATGACGGTTCGGATCCGTTTCTGACGACGGATGCTTTCCCGGAACTTCAAAACCACATGGGGGAAACGCTCGTCGCCACGGACGGGACGACGCTTCTCGGCGCGGATGACAAGGCAGGTGTGGCGGAGATCATGCATATGGTACAGTTTTTCTACCACCATCCCGAGCTCTCCCACCGCAAGCTGTGCATCGCCTTTACGCCGGACGAGGAGATTGGAATGGGGACTGCCCATTTTGACCGTTCCCGTTTCCCGGCAGACGAAGCCTATACGGTAGATGGCGGAAAATTCGGCATCGTGGAATATGAAAACTTCAATGCCGCACAGGCAAAAGTGAAAATTCGCGGAACCAGCGTTCATCCCGGCTCTGCCAAGGACATTATGATCAATGCCTCTCTGGTGGCCATGGAGTTCAATGCCCTGCTGCCCGAAAAACAGCGCCCGGAGCATACGGAAGGCTATGAAGGATTCTTCATGCTGGATAAGATTTCCGGAACTGTGGAAGAAGCTTCCATGACCTATATCATCCGGGACCACGATCATGCTCTGTTCGAGGAAAAGAAAGCTCGGATCAGTTCCATTGCAGAAGAATTAAACCGCAGATACGGAGATGATGTCTGCCAGGTGGAAGTACATGATCAGTATCACAACATGCTGGATGTGATGAAGGATCATATGCATCTTATTGAGCAAGCCTTTGATGCGATCCGGGAATTGGGCTATGAACCCCAGAGCTTTCCCATACGCGGCGGCACAGACGGTGCCATGCTGACGGAGGCCGGACTTCCCTGCCCCAACCTGTGTACCGGCGGATATAATTTTCACAGCAGATACGAATACGCCAGTCTTCCGGAAATGGAACGGTCGGCAGAAGTTCTGATCCGACTCGCCAAACTCTGACTCAAAATAATACAGCCATGCCTTGATGGATCAACCATTAGGCATGGCCGTATTATTCTGTCGGGGCTCTCAGGAGTCCAGATAAAACACCGAGTGTTCCCGCTCTGTGATGTTCGCGACATTGTTATATGCAATATACCGATAATCCCGCATCTCCTGAATAATGCTCTCACTCTCGTCATCATCATCGGAGGCAAGGAAGAACTGTCCGTGCCGGTCGATGCATCCAACGCCGGTCACTACCGGCAGATCCTGATAGAGATGTGCCAGATACCGGTTGTAATCGGTCATCTCCAGTCCTGCGACCTGAAGGAGCAGCGTGGACAGGTAGTTGACGCTGATGGCATCGATCCGTCCTGATGGGATCGGATAGTTTGCCCACATCACGAAATTAGTAATATAACGGTTCTGCAGTGTCTCTTCATCCATTTCCGTAACAGGCTGTCCCATCACTTCCGAATAGAATTCCGATTCCACATAAGGCTGATGGTCACCGAACATCAGGATGATGGTAGGCTCTGACTGCTGTTTAAAATACTCCGTGAGATTCCGGAAATCATCATCCGTCACCTTCACCAGGGAAAGGTACTGATTGACCTTCCGGAAGTCCCCCGCCGGTGATATCAGCTGAATAGTCTCATCAAAATTTGCGAAGGTGCGGTCGTAAGGAGAATGATTCTGCATGGTAACATTGAACAGATAGAACGGCTGTTCTTTATTCCTGTTTTCATACATCTCAATGACCTTGCGAAAATCGTAATCGTCAGATACATATTTTCGAAGCAGCATATTCTCATCCGGATAATGGCTTTCCACACGCCGGATGAACATATAGTCATTCCCGTTTGTCCGATAACTCTGAAGGATCTCATTGTCGATCAGATCCTCGATGGTGATAAAGCTGGAAAAGCCCATGGCCTTGTAGACGTTGGTCCGGTTCCAGCTGCTGCGGTTATAGGGATGAAAGGCATCGGCAGAGTATCCCTGCGCCAGAAGCGTGGATGTCAGGCCCGGCTGTTCTTCCGTTACGAAGGCCTGATACGCATTGCTCCCTGCCGGCATGAACGCCATGCTGTTTCCCGTCAGGAATTCGTATTCCGTATTGCTGGTGCCGGAACCGAACACCGACACATATGCATTTCCCTTGATAGTGTTTTCGGTCAGGCTGTCATAGAAGGGCATGAATTCTTCACTGGCCTCAAACTCTCCATCCACACGGAGATCCGCCAGACTCTCATTCATGACCACGATGATATTCGGCCGCTCTCCTCTTGCTCCGGCAGTCTCCACAGACACCGCCGCTGCCGCATCCTCCGGAGACGCGCCCTGCCGGATCAGTGCCGTTTCGAGGATATGCGGAGTGTCCTCCCCGTCGTACTGATGGACCAGTTCCGGGATATCTGCGTCACGATAACCTTTGGGCTCGTTCAGCCACAGATACTTGGTGTTCAGAGTAAACTCCATCACTGCCCCGTGGCGCTCATAGCCTCTCGTCTGGTTAAAGAAATCCGGTTTATACCCGATCTTGGCGAACGTATCCGTTCCGTAAAAGATCCCGGCATAGATCCCGATCACCAGCACACAGAGGATCCGCAGGATCCCCCTCAGCTTTTTACGCCGCTCCGGCATTTTCAGCCGGCTGGCCACTGCCATGATCAGGCCCGTCAGGGAAATACCGAATACGATCTCATACCCGATATCATATACATAGGCGCTTGCCACATTGACTGCCGTCTCGATACTGGCAAAATCCTGTGGCAGCAGCGGACCGCCTTTGAATTCCTTGATAAACAGATTGGCGATGCCGAACAGCAGAAGTACAGGGCTGACGACCATGACCGAAGTGCGTACACTGCCGGAAACGGCAAACAGGAGAAGATACAGCAGTAGGATCACATTATAGTTATCCAGCCAGTCCTCCGGCCCGTAGAATTCCGTGATAAATTTCCCGTTGCACCGTTCGACTACGATCTCCATCAGCAACGGAACGACAAGGAAAAACACAAGAAGCAGAATTCCATATAAACGTTTGTTCGTGTCCCACCGTATTCCAATGGCCGGGCACATCAGTAGCGCGGAAACGATGGAGATCACCAGCATGAGATTTCCGTAAGGAACATAGCCGGTAAACGTATTGGCATGAAATGCCACGAACACCAGCATCACGATGGTCAACACTCCGCCAACCGTAGCCGCCTTTCTGGACCATTCCACCTTTTACTACACTTCTCTTTCTATCTCTGAATGAATAATACAACTGCTATCTTACCACAAGTTTGGCTTCACTGACATAACTAAAATCAACAGACTATTCGATTCCGAAGCTGTGTTTTCCGTGAATGATTCAGACGTTTTCCATCTCTGGAGAAAGCGCCGCTTGCATTTTGGCCATAAAAAAGCCTGTGCCGAAGCACAGGCTTTCCGAGTATTCGTTTTCAGACCATTGCGTTCTTGATGGCCTCCAGCAGGTCATCATATTCGTCAAAAGCACCCAGCTGAGGATAATCTTTCTTGATCTGTTCCGTGCTCCGGAACAGGAAGCCTGCCTTGCTGGCCAGGATCATATCCAGATCATTGTAGCTGTCTCCGCTGGCGATTGTATCGAATCCGATGGACTGCAGCGCCTTTACCGTCGTGAGCTTGGATTTCTCCACTCTCATCTTGATTCCGGTGATCTCGCCGTTTTCTGCCACTTCCAACGAGTTGCAGAAGATCGTCGGCCAACCCAGTTTTCTCATCAGAGGCTGTGCAAATTCCGCAAATGTATCACTGATAATGAGGACCTGTCCCATCTCGCGCAGTGAATCCAGGAACTCTTTTGCTCCGGGAAGCGGATCGATCGTGGCAATGACATCCTGGATCTCTTTCAGGCCGAGTCCATGCTCTTTCAGGATGTCGAGACGGAACCGCATCAGCTTATCATAATCC
>CAJOQP010000135.1 GCA_905236515.1 uncultured Oscillospiraceae bacterium
CTTCACCTGCCGGTTAAAGTTGCTTTTCCAATTGTTATAGGATGCAACCATACTGGCTCCCGGGCACTGATGCTCGATCAGGATACAATTTCTGGCCGAGTAATGATGCAGTTTACTCATGGTTGCCAGATACTCCTTATAGTGATCACCCTGGAAGAAATCCCGGATTCCGTCATCCAGTCGGTCAAGGGCGATCTGTACCTTTTCTTTCGTAGTAAGTTTTTCCATATGCCTCACCTTCCAAGCATGAAAAAAACCCGGGGATTCCGGGTTTCTTCAAAACAGTATGACAATGTCATGCCTGTTCATCATCAGATTCATTTGTTGTTTCATCCGAAGCAGCTTCGGCTTCTTTCATAGCTTCTGCTTGCTTTGCCTCCAGCATTTCCGCCTTCAACTTTTCAAGTTCCAGCTGATAGGCGATCATCCGTGGGATATAATCCGGCGGGACACGGCGGCCGTTTTCCCAGTCATCGATAGTCCGGACCGGTATGCCCACATGCTCCGCAAATTGGATCCGGTTCTCTCCCGTGCTCTCACGAAGGCGCCGGATTATTGCAGCCGCTCCACTGATCTCTTCTTCTTTTTTCTTTGAAGTAGTTTTGCTTTTTCCTTCCTTTGCCATCTTACGCCCTTCTAACGCATTGCGTTACATTCAATATGCCACAGAATGAAATCATCTTCAACGACAAAGGACATGGAAATATAGCTCACCCTGGAACGATCGTCCCACCTCCGTCCCCTGTCGTACCACTCAGTTTACTGCGGAAAAGGCGGAAGGATGATCTCAGGCAGCCTTCGTTCATCAACCTCGCCTACCGTATAGGATATCCCTTCCTCTTCAAGGATATTCAGGAACTCATCCAGGTATTTTCTGTCCTTTCGTACCGTCTGGAAGCTGATGCAGAAATCATCTTCCGTCGCATTGATCTCGAGCATGACATGTCCAAAAGTCAGGCTGAACACGCCTTTAATATAAGGTGCCAGGCCACCCCATCCCACCTTACCGACATAACTGATAACGAAAGTGGATGGTATTCCGTGTGTGATCGGACTGTTATCTACAGCATAATCCACCTTGCTCATCAAATCCGGCTGTTCATCGATTGCCTGTCGGAAATCCCGGACTTTTCTTGCCTCCATCCAGCTGACTTCCGGCTGCATCTGGGTATACATCCGGCTCCTTGTTATCGTTGACAGTTTTTCCATCGGCCAATCCTTCATGGAACCGTCATACGGAATAAAGAGCTGTCTGACTATATCCCTGTATGTCTCCGGGCATCCGACATCCGCACGATAATTACACGAAATTCTTCCGCTGATCTTTGTCTGGTCCGGAAATGTGCGTGCAAGCATCTTAAACAATACGGCAGAGATGATAGAGTTCGGACTCCCATCATTTGCTCTGGAATACTTCATTAGATCCTTCTTCGGGATCGTTATCGGATAATACAGTGCTTTACAATCCGGATTTGTGTAAAACTCCATATAATCCTGCCTCAAAGTAAAAGAATCCTTTGCAAAATCAAAATCCCCGAGCGGAAGATCTTCCGGCAGGGCGTCAATGTCCGGTTCCGCACACTCCTCGGGTGTGATCTGCGTGTCAGGGGTCAGGATGCCGGTGCTGTCGATCTGATATCCCAAATCAGTAAAATACTGCCACAGAGTTGTCTTGATCCAGCGCATGGATCCGCAGCCCCCGCAGAAATTATGCGCGAAATTGAAGTATATAGTATCCTTCTCGTAGGTGATCGAAAAGAGAAGTGAATTTGTCTCTTCCGTTCCCAGCTTCACGATATGATCATCCGGTGATACCGTGATCGGCAGGTCACATGGTTCAAGGATATAAGCCCCATCTTCATTAACCACAGCTTTTCTCGAATAATACGAAAATCTTGAGAAAGCCTTCTCAGCCGCCGCTTTCAAAACACTTTCCTTAACATTTTCTGTCAATGTCACTTTGATCCTGCAGGAATAGACATTCCTTTTCTTGATCTCATAAAGCAGATACGAATCAAAATCATGCATAATATGTTTCTCCTAATAATATATTCTTCTCTTGGGACGATTGGGGACGGTTCTGGGACGCCCAGAACCGTCCCCAGTCGTCCCATCCCTTGTTTACTCTACTCCGTACATATGACGGAGGATCACACGTTTAGCAGTTTCTTCTCCGAACAGGCTGGTGATCATATCGACCGCCGGACCACCTTCCGCATACAGCCGTTCAGCGAAGTCCCGTATCTTATCCATTTTGACAGCCGGGTCACAATCCGGCGCCTTTGCCGCCTGTGCCAGGTATACCCTTGCGCAGTCTCTGCCGGCACGATGCAGCTTAGCAGACACCGTCTTTCGTCCGGTTTTTTCATACGTGCAGGAATAACGGATATCATCATACCAATGCTCTTTACCGCTGGTATAATCGGCAATCCCGGCATCCCGGTCTTTGATCATCTCATACTTTTTCTGCAGCCAATCCGGTTGAAATTCGATCTGAACATCGTACAGTTCGGCGATCTGTACTTCCTTTCCGAAAACAGCGAGCCAATCCAAATTAAAGAGTGGTACATCCTTTTCCGTCACGGAAAGCACAATCGTCTCCATGCCCATCAGCCCCCCGAGGCCTGCCATCCTCATGATACAGAGATGCCCGAGCCCCTGAACATCATAGGACTCCGTCCTTAACTCGATCCCTTTCTTGGAAAGCAGGGCATCCTCTCCGATATCACACTCATTTATAGTATATTTTTCAGAAAGCAACTGAAAAACATATGCGCCAAACCCCGGTGTATTGATTTTCTTTTTTTCCATCATTGTCTCCCCCTCGTATAATATCAATTAGATACAGTAAATGTATCCTTTATAACTTAATAATTTTTTGTTCAATAGGCTTGGTAAACCCATGATATAATTGCTCCTTAGTGTCAATCAGGTATCAGTTCTAATTCCCCCTGTTGATCCAGAAATGGATACTTC
>CAJOQP010000136.1 GCA_905236515.1 uncultured Oscillospiraceae bacterium
ATCGGAGCTGCGATCGGTCCCGGGATCGGTTGGGATCACTTTGAAGTTGGACCGGAAGTGGTGGATGCAGCCAGCCGGTATCTCGGATGCGAGATCTCCGATCTGGTCCGAAAAAACGAGAATGGAAAAGATATGCTGGATCTGAAACGACTCAACGCAAGAAGACTGGTCCAGCTTGGCCTTCGGGAAGACCATATTGATATCTCTCAGGAATGCACCATGTGCAAGCCGGAGAAGTACTGGTCTCACCGAGTAACCGGAGGACAGCGCGGCAGTCAATGTGCCGTGATCATGTTGTAAGAGGTGCCTATGGGAAAAAGCACGAAAAAGTGGATAGCGGTGATCGCGGTGATGGTGATCATCCTGCAGTGCTGCGCCTGCGGAAGACAGGTGCTCACCGGGGATGCCAACGTTGATCTTGGTTCGGATGAGGGGACATATACACATACGTCTACCAATTCCGACGGAAAGTTTTCATTTTTTTATGACAGAAACTCTTCGCTGAATCCCATGACGGCAGAGGATACCGACAATCAGATGGTCTGCGGACTGGTGTATGAAGATATCATCAATGTCGATAACGGTATGAAGGTTCAGCCTGCAGTCGTGAAGGAGTGGAACACGGAAGATGGTCAGAACTGGAGTCTGACGGTAGATAACGGACACTATTTCAGCGACGGAAACGAAGTGACCGCATACGATGTGGCCTATTCTCTGAATGTTGCGGTCAGCAATCGGTTCAAAAGCCGGCTGTCCGGATGGGTATCCAGTGTCTATACCGATGAAGACGGACTGGTGATTGTAGAACTGAAAAAGAAAAATTACAGTTTTCCTGCTTTGCTGGAAGTGCCGGTCATTCAGAGCGAGACTCTTTATAACAGCTATCCGGTGGGTTCCGGACCGTATATGTTCAGCGATGACAGCGAGATTCTGATCCCCAATGATTTCTATAAGGATGCCAAAAACCTTCCTGTGGAGAAGATCTATCTGCAGGCATACGAATCCGTGGATGATTATATTTCCAAGTTTAATGACTCTACGGTGGATCTGGTGATCAACGACCCCAGCAACTCCGCTAGCCTTGGCTTTGGCAGTTCCATCTCCACACGCAGCTATAACACGACAAATCTGCATTTTGTGATCTTCAATATGGGCGATGCCTGTTTCCAGGATCATCAGCTCGCACACGCATTCAGCAGAGCCTTTGACCGGAAATATATGGTAGAGACGCTCCTGCAAGGCAATGCGCTGGAAGCCTGCACCCCGATCAGTCCGGCAAGCCCCCTGTACAACAAGGCCTTCTATGATGACCTGTCCTATGACCTGAGCGCCTGCCGCAAGGAACTGGCTAAGATCGGCGTGGATGACTACGACAGCGACGGATTGGCAGAATATAAGCCGGATGAGGATGCGCTGGATCTGGATCTGACCTTCCTTGTATGCAGTGATTCCCCGGCGAAAGTGGAACTGGCGGAAAAATTCGCAGAAGAGATGAATGATATCGGAATCCCGGTGCACGTGAAGAGCCTGGGCTGGGATGATTATCAGGAAGCGCTGATGAACGGCGTGTTCGATATTGCCTATTGCGAAGTAAAACTGACTCCGGACTTTGATCTGACCTGTATCCTGTCTCCGGGCGGAGAGGCGAACTACAGCCGGGGGGGAGACTATACGCATTCGGAAAATATTAATGCGTTCCTGGCTGCGGATGATGCAAACCGTCAGAAAGCCTGTGATGAGATGTGCCAGTACATTGCAGAGACAGCGGCAATTGTGCCCATCTGTTACGAAAAGCATCAAATGATCACTCATGAAGGTGTTGTTTCCAACATTACAGTGAATCAGGGAGAACCTCTGTTCTGTTTCCAGGAGTGGAAAATTCACCAATAATACATTATTATATATAAGAGCATGATCTGCCGGTTGAAGGAGGGAGAACCATGACCGATCGCGAATTGATGAATATCGCAAAAGATGCATCGATGCATTCCTATTCCCCATATTCTAAATTTGCCGTTGGGGCAGCACTGGAGTGTGAAGACGGAACCGTGTTCACCGGGTGCAACGTGGAAAACGCAGCGTATGGCGACACGATCTGTGCCGAACGGGTTGCATGCTGCAAAGCCATCAGCGAGGGACGAAAGGACTTTCTCCGCATTGCCATCTATGCTGAGGGCGACAATTACTGCATGCCATGCGGTTCCTGCCGGCAGTTTCTGAGTGAGTTCAATCCGGAAATGGAAGTGCTTTGCGCAAAGGCGGGAAACCGCTATGTCAGCTATCGGCTGAACCAGCTGATGCCCCACAGATTCGGCTTCTGAAGACCGAAATAAGGGGGAAAACACAACATTTTGTGGTTGAAAAATGCCACGGACACAACGTTGCAAAATATACAAAAAATTATCGCAAAATTCTATAAAAAACACCAAACTTTCTCTTGACTTCAAGGGGAAGTTTTGTTATTCTATGGAAGCGCCTGCGAAAGGGCGCACTATGCGATGAAGCGGGAGATTGCTCCGAAAGGAGGTAACTTCCGTGGAGTATGTCCGGTGCTGTCGGTATAGACAGTACGCAATCGGGCGGCTGAACGTTTTCCGTGCATGGCGTATATCGTTTAAACGGGAAACATAACCGGCTGACTGGCCGGTTTGTTTTTCGGGTAAAGTCTGATACGCACGGTTGAGTGTACAGAAAAACAGTTCACCGTACGACATTCAAAAGCGCAGCAGTTGCCGCTGCGGAAAAACGTACGATTTGGAGGAAAACAAATGGCAAAGAATGACAAGAATATGATCAGAATTCGCCTGAAGGCATATGATCATCAGCTGATCGACAA
>CAJOQP010000137.1 GCA_905236515.1 uncultured Oscillospiraceae bacterium
AGAATGACGCAGAACAGCGCCACTTCCACGTTGGACCGGTACTTGGGAAGAATGGACAGACCCTCCTGAATGGTGCGCATGTCCTGTCCGGTGAGCGGTGTGACACGGCTTGCCAGGACCAGTCCGTTCACCGCTCCCATGAGAAACCAGATGAAGCTGATGAAGATCCGGGCAAAGCTCCGGCGCCTCGTCAGGAACACCAGTGTCAGCGTCAGGTAGATCATGAGGGTGTTGTACAGGTAGACCTTCTTGTGCGTCACCATAAACACCGCAGCATCTCCCAGAGAATGCCGGGACATGGCTTCGATGAGAAAATACAGGACGAAGGCCAGGATGAAATGATAGATAAGGGCATACTTATTTAAAAAAGCTGCCAGCTTCTCCAGTTTTTCCTGACGCTCCTGCTTTTTCTGCGTCGGTTCCTCATTGACTTGTTTTTTCTTCTTAAACACGATACAAGACCCCGTTCTCATAAAACACTTTCTACTCAATCAATAATATTTTTTCAACAAAACTGGAAACATATTAGCAAATCTCAAAAGGTTTTGCCATAGTCACATGCGGGAAAATGGCGGATACGAAAAAATTTTACAAATTGATCCTTCCCGGACCTATTCTCTTTTGCGGGCATTCGTTTCCATAATCCACCTTCCCTTTCCTCTTTCTGTCAGTTTTCCGGAAACTGCCGGCCGGAGGGAGAAAAAAACAGCCACAGCCGTCACGGTTTGCGCCGAAAAAGCGTATTGATTCTCCCACTGAATATGCTATACTGTAGTAAAATGTTATTATTATGACTATCTTTATGCTTAGTCATTGATATAACACAAACTCTTTAAACTCAAAGGGGGAAGATTGAGTGAAGGATCTCAAGCATCTGATCTATTTCGAAAATCTTCTGCAGGAAGCCAACAACGAGCTCGTGCAGAAGGCCGTAGCAGACGGAGATAGAGCACTTGGTTACAACTGCTACTATATTCCCGAAGTTCTGCTGAACCTGCCCGGTAGCTTCTCCAGTCGTCTGCGTGCACCCAACTGCACGTCTCCCGACGTAGCTACCTACTACATGACCAACCGTAACTGCCCGTACGTCCGTTCCATTCTGGAGCGCGCCATTGAGGGCGGCTACAACTACCTCAACGCCCTGTTCGGCGTCGAGGCCTGCTCCACCATGGAGCGTATGGAAGAGCATTTCGAACTGCTCCATCCCGTAGAGAACAAGCCTTTCGTAACTCACATCATCGACGCACCCATCAAGGGTGATGAGACCAACCTGAAGTACTACAAAGGCGAGCTGCAGGAGATCGTCAAATGCCTCAACGAGCTGGGCATCGACACTTCCGACGCGGCAATGCGCAAAGCCATTGACGATCACAATGAGATTGCTGCCATCATGCAGGAGATCAGTGACATGCGCAAGGCGGACAACCCCGTGATCACCGGTTATGAATTCCATGTCATCCAGCTGGTCAGCCAGGTCTGCCCGCACAAGTACATCAAGCCGTATCTGCATGAGACTCTGGAAGAGCTGCGCAGCCGCAAGCCGGAGAAGGAATTCCCCTTCCGCGTCCGCGTCGTCCTGTACGGTTCCGAAGTGGACGATCCCGAGTTCACCAAACTCATTGAGTCCTGCGGTGCCATGGTCGTTGCCGACCGCTACTGCTTCGGCATGTTCCCCAGCCGCGAGACCATCGAGATCAAGGCCGGTGAGTCCGCATTTGACGCCATTGCACGTCATTATCTGGAGACCAACCTGTGCGCACGCTTCATGGATCCCATGAAGATCGACCAGAGACACGATGTTCTCGAGTCTCTTTCCAAGGACTTCAATGCCGACGGCATCATCATTCAGAACATGAAGTTCTGCGAATTCTGGAGCTATGAGAAAGTTTTGGCTTCCCACATCATGATCAACGAGCTGAACATCCCCAGCTGCACCATTGAGAAAGAATATGCCATTGGTTCGGTCGGACAGCTCCGTACCCGTTTCCAGGCCTTCGTGGAATCTCTGGAAATCAAGAAAATCAATAGCTGAGGAGGAGTCATAGAATGAAATTAAAGATTAAGAATCCTCTGGATCCCGTCATCAATTTTGTTGATGACAAACTGAAGAAGTTCGATCCTATCTGGATGGCTGAAAACGGTGTCGGTGGTCAGCGTACCCGTTACTACGACCAGACCGGTATCGCAAAATATCGTGAGTGGCGCGGTGTCAAAGACACCATGACCGCATATGTCTGCTGGCTGAAGAACCTGGGCATGATGGGTCTGATGATGGCCAAGGCTCCCACCAACTTCCTCAAAGCATTCTGGGAGTATCGCTGGATGGGTTCCTATCTGGCAACCTTCGCATTCCTGGATCGTCTGTTTGAAGGCTATCGCGGATATGAGCTGAAAGTCGCCTGCATGAACTCCAACACCATCGTACACTGCATCACCGATATGATGGCCGATATCATCGGCAATGACCGTCGTGTCGGCGGCGGCAAGAACACCTACAACATCATCGGTATCGATGAAGCTCTGCCGCATCTGTTCATCGGTGGCTTCCCCACTCTGAAGTCCATTCCCCTGCAGACTCTGCCGGAGTTCGTTATCTGCGATATCGACCAGCACATGGAGCCGTTCTACATTGACGTAGCCGAGTCCTTTGGTCTTCCCGCAGACGTATGCTCTCGCTGCTCTGCAGAGACCGGTGTTACTTTGGATGACGCCTTCCCCATCGTCGGCAAGGCAGCCATCTCCTCCAACACCCCGTGTAACGCATCCGAGTCCACCTCCATGTTCCAGAGACGTCGTTTCGAGGACATGGGTCTGGCCTATCATCCCTTCATGAACGCCATGCAGCACAACTCTCCCGAGGGACACGATTATACGCTCGACGAGATGATGAACACCATCAAGTTCATCGAGGATGTATACGGTGTCAAATGGGATATGGATGCCATGATGAAAGTCGCAGAGCGTTCCAATGCTCAGCTGGAATACGAGCATCAGAAATGGGATTACTTCAAGACTCCGTACTCCCCTCTTGGCGGCATCGCCGAGACTCTGTACAAGCTCGTTGAGTTCGCTCTTGGCTGCGGCATGAAACCCTACTTCACCAAGAACGACAAGAAGGTCGTCAAGATCATGGAATACTGCTATGTGAACAAGATCCAGCCTTACAAAGGCAAGACCCGTCACAGAGCATTCCTGTGGGGACCCTCTGCTGTTTACTACTGTGACTTCCCGACCTGGACTCAGAACTGCTGGGGTCTGGCAATCGTTCTGAACATGGACTCCACCATGGGCAACGTGTTCATCGACACCTCCGATCCGGATCGCGCTATGTATGATATCGCCCGTATCGAGGAAAAAGGCATCATGCGTCACCACGCCGTCGGCGGCTGGGACAATGTCAACGCCGTTTGGGACTGGGCAAAACAGTTCAACTGCGACATGGTCATCTGCAACGACAACGTGGCATGCAAAGGTATGAACGGTATCCACTCCATGCTGGAAGAAGAAGCCAATGCACACGGCTTCCGCTTCCTCTTCCTCCCGCAGGATCTGGAAGATCACCGTACCATTTCCAGACAGGATATGAGAAATACCATCAACAATTACATGAGCGTCGTTCTCAATGAGGAGCCGCTGGATCCCACTCTGGTGGAATTCGACGATTCCCTTGCATGGTAAGGAGGAAAGAACCACGATGAAGACTGCATTTAAAGTAGCAAAAACCCTCACCGGACTTGGCCTTCTGGCATTTCTGGGAACGTTTTCCATCTTCATGTTCAACCTGGAAAACAAACTGATCTACTACGTGCTCCGTCCTCTGCTGAACAAGCATTACGATACGCAGGTTCGTGACCGCAAGATCTGATCGACAATCGAACATAATAATTCAAGGCGGGTCCGTTTCGGATCCGCCTTGTTCCATCGGAAAAGCCGCATCCCGAAATCGGGACGCGGCTCTTGTTCTTTATATTATTGTGATCTCGCTGTCTCAGACAGTTCCTCTTCCAGAAGCTTCTGGATCCTGAATTTGCAGAAGCCGCAGTCCGACATGACACCGAGCTTTTCCTCCAGTGCTTCCAGTGTGGCATTTCCCTGCCGGATGCACTGCCGCACCTGTCCGGCACGAACGCCCTTGCATCGGCATACCAGTTCCCTGTCCCGGATCACGCCGTCCATGATTCTTTTGTGGAACGCTTTATCCAGCAGCATCTGTAATCTCCTACTTTTTCATATTACGGTATCGGAGGATGGCATAGAGAACACCTATGACCAGAACTGCCGCTGCCGTAAGTATGATATTTCCGGCTCCCTGTCCGCTGGCCAC
>CAJOQP010000138.1 GCA_905236515.1 uncultured Oscillospiraceae bacterium
CCAACTGTGATTTGCCAGCTGATGACCTTCGGACACCATGCGGGTCAGCAGGGAATTGTAGTTTTTGACACCGTAGCTGCCGTTGACGCCGCACATGAAGAATGTGGCGGGAACACCTCTCGAAGCCAGTCCGTCCAGCAGAGAGGAAGTGTAGTTGCCCGGGCCGTCATCGAAGGTGATGGCAATGAGCTTGTTTCCTGCGGCCTGGGCCGGAACCGACAGTCCGCCGATGAACGGCAGGATCAACGCCAGACTCAGCATGATGGATAGAATAGTCTTTTTCATTTTTCACTAACTCCTTTTTGTTTGATCTTCCCTAGGTTTGTGGATTGATCGGACCTTGGAGTGCCTGTTTGTCGGGAGTAACGACAAAAGAGGCTACTTTACATAATATATGATGCCTCAATTGAAGCAAAAAGTCAAATGGACAGGATGACGCTGTGTTCCGTGTTAAAGAGAAATATGGTGTTTTTCTCTGTTATTGTTGCGGCCGGTTTTCTTTCCGTGTAAAATATTGAAAAAGAAGAAGCAGAACCAGAATGGGGAAACGAAGGAAGAGGTTTAATAATGAAGGAAGTTTTGGAGCGCACGAAAAAACTGGGCTTTGGCTTGATGCGACTGCCGAAGAAAGACGATGTCATCGATGTGGAGCAGGTAAAGGTTCTTGTGGATCAGTTCATGGAAGCCGGGTTTACCTATTTCGACACTGCCTGGGCTTATCAGGGAAGTGAGGATGCCATTCGTCAGGCACTGGTGGAACGGTATCCCCGTGATTCGTTCACCCTTGCAACGAAAAACGCGGCTTGGATCAACTGCAAGACACGGGAAGATGCCATTGCACAGTTTGAGACCTCATTGAAACAGACGGGAGCAGGTTACTTTGATTTCTATCTGCTCCATAACATCGGCGGCCCACGCACCCATTTCTTCGAAGATTTCGATATGTGGTCTTTTGTGAAGGAAATGAAGGAAGCGGGAAAGATCCGCCATTACGGATTCTCCTTCCACTCCACACCGGAGGAACTGGAGGAAGTGCTGACACGGCACCCGGATGCGGAATTTGTTCAGCTTCAGATCAACTATGCCGACTGGGAAAACCCGGCCATCCAGTCCCGGGCCGTATATGAAGTGGCCCGGAAGCACGGGAAACCGGTGGTGATCATGGAACCGGTAAAAGGCGGACTTCTGGCGGCACCGCCCCGATCCGTGGAGGAGATCTTCAAAAATGCGGAACCGGAATCCAGCTGTGCCAGCTGGGCGCTGCGGTTTGCCGCGGGGCTGGACGGAGTTCTCGCCGTGCTCTCCGGAATGAATACCGTGGATCAGATGACGGACAATATCGCCACGTTGAAGGACTTCCATGGCCTGACAGAAGATCAGAAAGAGACCCTTCGCAAAGCGCAGGACGCCATGGCGGAAGTACCACTGATCCCGTGCACCACCTGCAACTACTGTGCCAAGGTGTGCCCCATGGAGATCGGCATCTCCGGATCCTTTACTGCCATGAACATCCTGCTCACTTACGGCAATCTCGCCTCTGCAAAACACCAGGAGAACTGGCTGGTGGGAGGACACGGACGGAAACACGCCAGCGAATGCATCCGTTGCGGTGCCTGCGAGGAAGTGTGTCCGCAGCACATCTCCATCCGGGAAGAACTGGTCCGGGTGAAGGAGACCCTGCTGGAGGACAACGAAGGCTGAATGGAAGATTAACCCAACGATGTTAAAAGAATCGTCATGAATCCCGGAGGATTCTTGCGTATAATAACAGCATTTAGTGAAGGAAGACCAGAAAGGATCCCATGCTCGCCGGAGCATGGTCTAAGGGAATACATATGGATAAGAGATCGGAAATCAAGGTGCTCGTGGCATGCCACAAGCCGTGCCCGGTACCGGAGGATCCCATGTACCTGCCGCTTCATGTGGGGCGGGAAGGAAAGGATCCCATCGGGTTTACCGGAGACAATACCGGGGACAACATCAGCGCCCGGAATCCCATGTTCTGCGAGCTTACCGGGCTCTACTGGGCATGGAAAAACCTGGACACGGATGTGCTGGGGCTTGTGCATTACCGGCGCCTGTTTACGCTGCGTTCCCTCCCGAAAGGGGCGGATGACGAGGAAGGGCTTCGGCAGGTCCTGACAGAAAAACAGACCCGGAAACTTCTGAAAAAGTACAAGGTTCTGGTGCCGAAAAAACGGAACTACTATATTGAGACGCTGGCGTCCCATTATCA
>CAJOQP010000139.1 GCA_905236515.1 uncultured Oscillospiraceae bacterium
ATTCGCTTTTGTCGATGGAGAAGGAGACGTTCTTCAGATCTGCGTTGAGCTGAATGTAATCCGTTCCGGTCTCCCAGCGCATGGTGAGATGAGGACCGTCTCCCGTGACGGTGATGGCCGCGTCGGGGGAGAAGGCGGGATGACTGTTCCGCAACCGGAGCAGATCCAGCTGTTCCGTGACCACATCCTGTTTCATTGCCTCTGCCACCTGTGCACAGGAGAGGTTGGAGCGGTTGATCTCCTTATGCCCGCCGGCGCCGGCCCGTTTGACGGCTTCGTAATCGTTCTCGCCCGCCAGCAGATCCAGATACCAGACCTGAGGCTTGCCCGGCATGAACAGCTGGATGGCCCGGGCCAGCAGCATGGCGTCTTTCCGGGCGCCGAGAGCGCTGTAATAGGTCATGTTGATCTGGTAGTACATGTTCTTGGCACCGTGAAGATCCTTTACGTATCCGCCACGGCCCTTCAGGATCCCGATCAGTTCCTGAATGCGATCCTCCGTAAGGAGCCCCTTCAGATCCAGCAGGGGAATGCCGTCGTGGCATCCCAGCATGTTGACGGTATGGATATCGTCCCGGAGCATCTCGTTTGCCCAGGCGGCAAGGTGTCCGCTGTCGCCGGAATCCAGAGCGTCGATGAGCAGTCCCGGAAGGAAGAAGTCATATACCCAGTAGCCTTTGCCCGCCAGGGTGCGGTAGATGCCTTCCTCATAGCTGGCATGGATCTCCGGCAGCAGAGTGAGGCCGTATTCATCCGCAAGATCCTGCACCTTCTGCAGAAGATCCCATGTCTCGGGGTCGTTGAGGAAGTTGCGGCGTCCCGGTGCCTTGGGTGCGTAGGCAAAGGCGTCCAACCGCACGATGGCGGCACCGTAACCGGCCAGCTTTTCCAGCGTCTGACGGTAATGGTCCCACACCAGTTCCGAGCGGATGTTCAGATCCATCTGTCCCAGATACCGTTCCGTACCGTCCGGGTTCTTCGTGATCTCCTGATAGAAGGTGTTCCAGTAGGGGACCCGTTTCCCGTCGGGGAAGCGCACCATGAGGATGGGGAGTCCCGGCTTGCGGAAGAACATGTCTTTGATATATTTCTCCTCCGGCTGGATGTATCCTTCTTCCGTCATCTCCCCGCAGCCTTCCCAGAAGGCGTTCCAGTCGATGAAGAAGTCCTTATACTCGGATTCCTCCCCCCGGACGGTGAGATCCCGGAACTGGGGAGACTGTACCGACAGGTGGTTCAGGATGAAATCCAGCTTCAGGTCGATGCCCAGATCCTGCAGATCTTTGAGATCCTCCGGCCGGGCGATATCTCCGTTGATGTCATAGCTGATGACGGAGAAACCACGGTCAAGATCCGTGCAGTACAGGCTGGGGAGGATGTAGATGGAACGGAAGGCGCCCTTCCATTCATTCTGTAACAGTGCTACGGTCTCCGAAAGGCTGCCGCCCATACTGTCGGGATAGGCGTTGAGCATGGGACCGAGGTTCACGATGGCTTTATTTTTCATTGCGAATCTTCTCCAGATAATCCTCAAATGTGATCACGTCTCCGTCTTTGGAGATGATGATGGAAGCCCGTTCACCCTGACTGGTGAGCAGATCCTGTTCTATCTCCAGGACCTTGGTGACGAAGGGGCTGTCGGGATTGCCGTCCCGGTTCCGGGCGATGCGGTGGGCCAGGGTCTCTGCCGGTGTGCTGGCAAGGAAGACGGGGATGTCCACGCCCCGGAGATTTCCGTTGTTGCCGTGGGTCCATTCCAGGACCAGGACCCGGACATTGGAAAAGTCCACAGGCTCATACCACAGTTCCGTTTCCGTTCGTCCCATGCGGCGGAGATGGATGGACTCCGCTCCTTCGTGGAACTGACGGAGGATCTCGTTGACTTCCTTGAAGTTGATCTCCAGCTCGCTTCCCAGATACTCCCGGAGACCGGCGTCTCCTTTTTCTTCATGCACCTGCTGGCGCATGGCGTCGTTGTATTTGGGGATGCGGTGAGGATAGTTGTCCCCGGACAGGGTGTAGGCGCCGATACCAGCGGCATTGAGGTAAAAGCTGAGAAGGGATGCGATCTCACTTTTCCCTACACCGGATCCGCCGTACACGGATACCACGGCCCGTTCCGTTTCCAGACCGTTCAACTTTTCCGCCAGCAGGGGAAAGATGGTCTGCGCCTTCCGGATGTGTTTTTCGCCGATCTCCACTTTGTCCCCGGGCATGTCCCCGTGGGGGATCTCTCCGGGAAGAGCAGGGAACTGCCAGTTATTCAGATCAATACAGATTTTGGACATATATGATCACTCCTTAGAGTTGTTCTGATGCTATTATTGATGATTAGGCGGGAAAAAACAATCTGTGATTGTACACAAAGTTTTTCCAGATCCAGGATATGGGGTCTCATCGGGCCAGAGATGGCGGGAAATAGCAAAAGGTCGATTGGAAATAGCAAAAGGTCGATTGAAAACTTAAATTCGACCCTCAAATTAAGGCAAACGGAATTTAGTTTTGCAAAAGAGGCATAGAATTAAGTATTACAA
>CAJOQP010000140.1 GCA_905236515.1 uncultured Oscillospiraceae bacterium
AAACGATAGTCCCAAAGGCCGACAAAAGCCTTTGGGACTTATTCTTTGCTGTGATTACTGCTGTTTGATGAGGCCGGTACGGTACGCAGAGAGAAGATCCTCCAGATCGGAGATCTTTTTAAGATATTCCTGTCCCTCATCGGTATCCTTCAGAAGGAAGCGCTCCTTGAAGACATCCACTTCCGTCACCGTGGGGGTGTCCTCCTCGCCGGGAAGGAAGGGGCGGTGCTCTGCCAGTGCCAGGTGGTGAGAGTTGAAGATCAGTGTATAGCCGGCGATGCCGGTCTTTCTCTGATATGCCTTGGAGATGCCGCCGTCGATGACGAACAGTTTTCCCTTGGCTTTCACCGGGGTCTCACCTTTCCGAACCTTCACCGGGACGTGGCCGTTAATAATGTGTCCGGTCTCCGGATTGACTCCGAAGGATTCCAGGATCTTCATGGCATATTCCTTCTTGGTGGAATACTGATAATACGGATTATACGTTTCCTTTTTCAGGGACGGTTCGTCCAGGAAGAAGTTTTCAAAGGTCGCCATGCGGTTTTTCCCAAAGAGGGGGGAATCCGCTCCGCACCACAGATACCAGAAAAGATCGGTGGCATAGGGATCAGCCATGCCCTCCCGGTGGGACAGAAATGCGGAAATGCATTTTTTCTCGATCTCATCCATCAGCTGCTGCGCCTTCAGAGGCTTCCCGAAGAGATTGACCGCACGGAAGGTGCCGTCCTCGTTCATGGGAACACAGCCGTGGAACAGCAGATTATTGTTCCGGATGAGATACATGGATCCATGGGAGAATACAAACTGGATGTGTTTCTGCAGCCGTGTGGCATGGCGGAAACTGGAGATGAGCGTATCCATGAGATCCTGCTCCTCCTTGGACAGACGGGTAGGATCCTCCGGGTCGATGGTGGGGAAGTAGGTATCCTTCAGCGGATAGTTCTTGCCGTCAATGCGGACAGTTCCCTTCTTCCAGTTGATCTTCTCCAGAAGGAGACGGTCTTTCATATGGTATTCCGGATGACGCCGGATCAGCTGGCTCTCCACTTTGAACTCAATGACGGAGATGGCCTTGCAGATCTTGGCGGCAAGATCCGGATTGATCTCATCGTAAAGGTTTTTATCCAGCAGATGGGGACGGAAACAGTCACAGGGATCATCATGATAGGTGCGGTCGGCAAACATGCTCAGAGGCCTCAGGTTGATGCCGTAGCCGTCTTCCAGCACGTCAAAACAGTTGTATGCCGTGGCGATGCGAAGGACCGTGGCGATGCATGCAGGGTTGCCGGCGGCGGCTCCCATCCAGCTGACATCGTGGTTTCCCCACTGAATGTCCACATGCTGCAGGTTCATCAGTTCATCCATGATGAGGTCCGGGCGGGGTCCGCGGTCAAAGATGTCCCCGATAATATGAAGCTTGTCAACGAGGATATCCCGGATCAGCGTACACAGCGCCTGAATGATATCGTAGCCGGCGTCTTCGTCCAATACTGAACGCAGCATCTCCTGATAATAGATGTCCTTATCCGGATAATCCCCCTCGGCATGCAGCAGCTCGTCGATAACATGAGCATAGGCTTCCGGCATCCTCTGCCGGATCTTGCGCCGGGTGAACTTCTTGGAGCAGACGCGGGTGACCTGGATCAGCTGCAGGATCGTCTTCTCCTGCCAGTCACGGGAAAGATGCGGCTCGCCGGCGGAATGTTTCAGATGGCGCTCCGGATAGTAGATCAGTTCCGCGAGAGCCAGCTGCTCTTCCTCGGAGAGATCATTCCCAAAGGTCTCCTTGATCTTTGCCTTGATGATACCGGAACAGCTTCGCAGCATATGGATGAATGCCTGATGTTCTCCGTGAAGATCCGAGAAGAAGTATTCCGTTCCCTTGGGCATGCCGCAGAGGGCCCGAAGATTGATGATCTCTGCAGCAGTTTTTTCCGCAGACGGATATTCATGGCTCAGCAGGGTCAGATAATCAAGATCTCGCATAAAGTCACCTCGGTCCGATGACGACAGCAGATGTGTCATCTTTGTGATGGTTATCTGTCTCTATTATAAACGATGCGGGAGAAAAAACAAAAAA
>CAJOQP010000141.1 GCA_905236515.1 uncultured Oscillospiraceae bacterium
AGATAGTGCTGTAATTATTGTATCTGGATGATGAGGTGTTGTCCGGAAAATGCTCAAGATACAACTATTAATTTAACGTCAGAATTGCCCCCAAATACCACTTTGGAATAGGGGTAAAAGAGGTAGTAAAATGTTAGTAGGGATCAGGGTCAACAGAACGGTTTTTCCTTTCTTGATTTTTGATATTTTGATAAATAATTTTTTTACTCTTTTCATGTGTTACGTAGATGTTACGTAACAAGGAAAAAACCCTACTAAAATCTCACTAAATCTAGAATAAAATCGCAAATTTTGCGATTTCAAACTTAGAACTTTTTCCGCTTAAAAATGGCATAAAAATGCGGAAAATGTTCTTTTTACGTAACATTTTCCGCTGGTCCGAGTGCAGAGATTCGAACTCTGGGCTTCCAGCTCCCAAAGCTGGCGCGCTACCAACTGCGCTACACCCGGATAACGTTGTTTAGTATACAACAAGTCATCAGCCATTGCAAATAATAATTTCCCCGAAAATATGAGGAGAAAAAGCGTAAAAAACAAGGCAGAAAAAGATCATTTGCCCATCCATATGCAATGTGTTATTCTAAGGCGCAGGAGTTGATTAATCTATGAGAATGCGAAAAAAAACCAATCTTACTTCCCGGATGGAGCAGTGTTCCCGCGTGCTGATCGAAGAGCCGGAACAGTGGAAGGGAAAATGGAGAGAAAGGTTTCCTGAATATAGCAAAATTTATGTGGAACTGGGATGCGGCAAAGGGACCTTTACCGCAGGGACCGCGGCGGAGAATCCCGAAGTTCTTCTTGTTGCGGTAGAACGGGTTCCGGATGCGATGGTAATGGCGATGGAAAAGGCCTGTCAGATGGAACTGGAGAATGTTCGATTCATCGATATGGATGCGGAAAAGATCGAAGAAGTCTTTGAGGACGGGGAGATTGACCGGATCTATATCAACTTCCCGGATCCATGGCCGAAAAGCCATGACGCAAAGCATCGACTGACTGCGCCGGGATTTTTGCGCAGATATGCCGATGTGCTCGCAGCAGGAGGGCAAATTCATTACAAGACCGACAACGACCCGCTTTTCCAGTGGTCGGAAGAGAAATTCCGGGAAGAAAACTGGGAGATCTCGGAACTGGATCATGACCTTCACGCAAATGGCCCAAAAGGGATCATGACCGATTACGAAGCGAAATTCTATGCACAGGGAATCACCATCAACCGTCTGGTGGCGAACCGTTCCGAAGAGACGAAGGACCGGAAAGCCGGTCCCGCGCCTCGGATGTATCAGGCGGGGATCGAACGTCCTTATCGGACCAGTGAGCTGTTCCGCAATGCGGAGGCACAGACAAAGGAGGAAGATCAGTGAGATTTGTTTCATGGAATGTAAACGGACTTCGCGCTGCAGTGGGAAAAGGATTTGAGGATGTGTTCTGGAATCTGAATGCGGACTGCTTTTGTGTGCAGGAGACAAAGCTTCAGGAGGGGCAGATCGAGCTGGATCTTCCCGGATATCAGGGATACTGGAACTATGCGGAGAAAAAAGGCTATTCCGGAACTGCGATTTTCTCCCGGGTGGAGCCGATTCGCGTTCAATACGGTATCGGAGTGGATGAACATGATCATGAAGGACGTACGGTTACGCTGGAGTTTGAGGAATTCTTTCTGGTATGCGTCTATACCCCAAATGCTCAGAATGAACTGGCAAGGATCGATTACCGCATGGATTGGGAAGACTGTTTCCGGAAATATCTGATGGATCTGGACGGGAAAAAACCGGTCATCGTATGCGGTGATATGAACGTTGCGCACCAGGAGATCGATCTTAAGAATGCTGCCGCCAATGTTGGGCATGCCGGTTTCTCGGATGAGGAACGGGGAAAATTCGGTGAGCTTCTGGACGCCGGATTTACAGACACCTTCCGCCTGATCTATCCGGATCGGAAAGACGCCTATTCCTGGTGGAGCTACCGGGGCAATGCCCGGGCAAAAAACGTAGGATGGCGTATTGATTACTTTCTCGTCTCCAACCGGCTGAAAGGGAACGTGCAGGATGCGTACATTTTCCCGGAGATTACCGGCTCCGATCACTGCCCCGTGGGACTGGATATCATATGGTAACCATAGGAACGATTACCCTGGACGGAGCCTTTGTGCTGGCACCTATGGCCGGGGTCACTGACTTTGCCTTTCGCAGGATCTGCCGGGAAAACGGAGCGGCACTTACCACTACTGAGATGGTCAGCGCAAAGGCACTGACGTATCATGACCGAAAGACAAAGGATCTCTGCTATATCCCGGAGGATGAGCATCCGGTCAGCGTTCAGATCTTTGGACATGAGCCGGAGGTCATGGCAGAGGCGGCCGTTCTGGCGCTGGAAGCCTCCGGTGCAGATATTCTGGATATCAACATGGGGTGTCCGGTCAACAAAGTAGTGAAATCCGGGGACGGATCTGCGTTGATGAAAGATCCGGACCTCGCTGGCCGGATCATCCGAAGTGTTGCCGATGCGGTATCAGTCCCTGTTACCGTAAAGATCCGGAAAGGATTTGACGGCGGGAATGTCAATGCAGTGGAGTTTGCCAAAATGTGTGAGGACTCCGGGGCATCCGCAGTAGCAGTGCATGGAAGAACCCGGGTACAGATGTATCAGGGAAGAGCAGACTGGGATATTATAAGGGAAGTAAGAAAGGCCCTTGCTATTCCGGTGATTGCAAACGGAGATGCTCTTACTGCGGAAGAAGCCGTTCATCTTCTCCGCTATACCGGCTGTCCTGCGGCGATGATCGGCAGAGGAAGCTTTGGAAACCCATGGATTTTCCGGCAGGCCGAAGCCCTGCTGCGGGGAGAGGAGTGTCCGGCATTGCCGGAACTGCCTTCCCGACTGGATACTGCGGTCCGGCAGATCACGATGCTGGCAGAGCAGACCAACGAACACTATGCCTGCCTGCAGGCACGACACCAGCTGCCATGGTACCTCCACGGAGTTCCTCACTCCGGACCTTTCCGGCAGCGGTTTGCCAAAGTCAGTTCTCTGGAAGAACTCCGGGAGATCACCTGCGAGGCAGGGACACGGCTTTCCAATCCACACATTTCCCGGAACTTGAATGTTTAATATCAAAAATGTGTCAAAAAATGGTCCAATGATGGATTTCCGCACCATTTTTGAAGCGGAGAATGCCTTGATACTATGTGAAAAATATGGTAAACTATTTCAGAAATAGTGTATAATTGACTTAAGGGATAGGTCAATTTGGATAGGAGGAACGAAGATGAAACGGATAAAAGTGTCCAATAATGTTATCCGTCGTCTGCCCAGATATCTTCGGAAACTGGACGAACTCAACGAACAGGGAGTCAGCAGAATTTCATCGGGAGAGCTGGGAAAGCAGCTAGGACTTACACCTTCTCAGATTCGTCAGGATTTTAGCTGCTTTGGAGATTTTGGACAGCAAGGCTATGGTTACAATGTCAATACGCTTCGACAGGATATTGCGACCATCCTGGGCATGGATCGGGGATTCAATGCCATCCTTCTCGGCGTCGGTAATATCGGAAATGCCCTCTTACAGAACTTCTCGTTTGAAGAGTGGGGCTTTTCCATGAAAGCTGCATTTGACGTAAAACCAGAGCTCATCGGCAAGGAAGTGAACGGGGTTCCCGTTCTGAGCCAGGAGCAGCTGAGTGATTATCTGCAGCAGAATAAAGTGGATGTTGTCGTTCTTTGTGTGCCAAAAGAGATCGCAGTCAAGATGACCAATGATCTGATCGAGCAGGGAATCGATGCATTCTGGAACTTCACGAATGTGGAGCTTACCGATCCCAACAGCGATGTTTTGGTAGAGAACATGCATTTCTCCGACAGTCTCCTCGCATTGAGTTATTTTGTGTCGGACAAAGCGGATGAGGAACTCGCCCGTCAGAACCGTCAGAAGAGATTGAATAACAGGACTTAACAGGTCCTGACTGGATGAAACAGTGAGAAGATCAGTTGTTATTGCAATTATGGTGTTGGCCGTCGCACTTGCGGCGGTCATTACCGCTTTTACCATATCAAGGCAAAATGCGAATAATACGGATGATCCGGTTGCAACGAAATCCTATGCCAACGGTGAATTCTTCGCGAAGGTGATGTCGAACTCTCTGACTCCTCTGGAGTCGCGAATGGGAGCAGTATATGACAGTGCCGTGAATACGCAGAAAAGACTGGATCCTCAGAAAGATACCAAGGCATCTGTCCTGGCAGGGCGTGGGACTGTTATCACGCTGAAAAGCGGAGCTTGGTTCATGCTGGCAGACGGACAAGTCTCCAACGGCCGCAGTGACGGACGGATCCTGGATGTCAGCGAAGGAGAGGCCCTGGCCGATGCCGGTATTGAGATCGGACACCGATATGTGGTCGGCCCGGAAGCATCTCTTCAGCTGAAGGTACAGCGTCTTTCCACTCTGATCATTGCCGGACCGGTGGAGGTCGCCGAAGGACGGTCGGATTTTGTTGATCTCAGCATTACCGACTGGTATTACGATGCTGCTGCGGATCTGATCGAACAGGGTATCATGAACGGAACCAGTGAGACCACGTTTTCACCGGATCTGGCCGTGTCCAGAATGTCGGCGGTCGTGATCGCGTGTATGATTTCCCAGATCAAGGAAGAGGGAGAGATCTCCTTGAAAGCCGCTTCCGGTGAGGAGTGGTACCGTCCTTATCTGGAATATGCCATTGAAGAGGGAATCCTTACAGGATCGGTGGAAGACTATCCCTGGGAGGAAATGAAAGTTCCCATCTCCCGCGGAGAGATCGCTCACTACCTTGCCCGCGCGGTACCGAAGACCGATCTGAAAGAGATCAACGATATCAAGCGCGAGCAGATTACGGATGTTCCGTCAGATCATCAGTACTTCGCTGACATCTACGCATTGTGCCGCGCCGGTGTGTTCTCCGGATCGCCGGACGGAACATTCCAGCCGGATGCGCAGATCACGCGGGCACAGATCGCCATCGTGGCGGACTGCCTGCTCAACCCGGACCTGCGGGTAAAACAATGAAACACATCAGACCGATCCTAGAGTCGGTCTGATTTTTTAGAGAGGACCATTACCATGTCAGATACTATCGCCGCCATTGCTACCGGAACACAGGTCTCCGCCATCGGCATTATCCGGATCTCCGGAGCGAAAGCACTGGATGTCATCGATCAGATCTTCCGCCCATCCTCCGGCCGGCGGATGTCTTCGTATGAAGACCGCAAACTGGTCTATGGGAAGCTGATGGACTCCGATGATCAGATCATGGATCTTTGCCTGTGTACCATCAGTCACGGACCCGGTTCCTATACGGGAGAAGATACAGCAGAGCTTCAGTGTCATGGGTCACCGGCGGTCCTTCGGCAGGCAATGGATGCCCTTGCCCGATTGGGTGTCCGTCAGGCCGGTCCGGGAGAATTCACGAAACGTGCATTTCTCAACGGAAGAATGGGACTGACGCAGGCGGAGGCGGTGATCGATATCATTGATGCCGAAACAGCGGATGTCGCAAAAAATGCGGTAGGACAGCTTGGGGGATCGCTGCAGAAGAAAGCAGAGCGGATCTATGAGGAGCTGACTGAGATCTGCTCCCATTATCATGCTGTGCTGGATTATCCGGACGAGGATATCGAAGAATTCGAACTGAATCAGTATGAAGACACTCTGGAGTCTGCGAAGGCACAGCTGCAGGCACTGCTGAACACCTATGAACGCGGAAAACAGATGAACAGCGGGATCCCAACGGCCATCGTAGGAAGACCCAATGCGGGAAAAAGCTCCCTTCTCAATGCCATTCTGGGATATGACCGGGCGATCGTGACCGAGATCCCCGGAACCACGAGAGATACGATCGAAGAAAAAGCGACCGTAGGCGGAGTTCTTCTTCGGCTGGTGGATACTGCCGGAGTCACAGATACCACCACGGATAAAGTGGAACAGCTTGGTGTGGAACGCAGCCGGCGGGCCATGGAGTCGGCGGAACTCGTGATCATGCTGCAGGACGGGCAGTCGGAAGAAATGACAACCGATGACCGCTGTCTGTTTGAGGAAGTGAAAAAAGCACCGCACGGGATCCTGGTACGATCGAAGGCAGATCTCAATGACCGCGGACACGGAGAACAGGAGGGGATCCCCATGATTTCCCTGAGTGTCCGGACAGGGGAGGGACTGGATCGACTGGAAGAGACCATACGGGAAATGTTTCCCATGCCAGCCGTCCCGTCCGGAGAGATCCTTACCAATCTGCGGCAGGCGGATGCGGTGCGGCAGTCGCTGGAGCTTCTCAACAGGGCAGCGGAGTCTATGAAGCTAGGCGTTACACCGGATATCGTCCTTACTCAGATCCAGGATGCGATGCAGGCCATCGGGGAACTGTCCGGAAGGAAGACCGGAGAGGATATCACAAACCGGATCTTCAGCCGGTTCTGTGTCGGGAAGTAATACTGCAGAAACAGAAAAAGCCTATGCAAACTTTTTTGGTTTGCACAGGCTTGATTTTTTTGATCAGAAGTAGTTGACAAGAACGATCTTTCCCATTTTCTGAAGACATTCCACCAGTTCGGAAACAATAGACATCTTTACATCAAAGTTCAGGGTCAAATTCTGATGTGCCGGGTTGACGGCCCGACCGATGAAGAAGTTCACATCGGTGGCGGTTTCAAAGAGCTCCCGGGCGATGATGGAAGCGGCATCCTTGTTGTAGCTCCACTCCTCAAAGGTCTCGTTGTCTTTGAGGTAATCTTTCGCATAGACTAGGACACGGTCCATTGTTACGATACCTTCACTGACGATATCGATGCCCTCGACTTTGGACATGGGCGGAATATTGGGATCCGGTGTGTTCTGCTGCGGGATCACCGGTTTTCCCAGATACGCGGCAGCAATCTTGGCGGTGGTACCTCCACATACGATATGCTTGCCTTCCCGGGCAAAGAACAGAGACATCATCTTTGTACCTTCATCGTACCGGGAAGGAGGACCGAACGCCAGATTCACGCTCTCTCTCTTTCTTACGCGTACCGTACAAACGGTGGCATCATCTGTGGGATGTCCGGCGTAGAGACGCGCGACGCGGTCCAGCAGGATCGTCGTCAGCGTTTTTGCAGTGAATCCCACACTGAAGAACGCTTCCATGTATTTAATGACGCCGTTGCGATCCCATTCCTCATTCCATACGCCGTTGGGGCTGGCGTACAGGACTCCGTCGCTCATCATGATGAAGATATCATTTTCCATCAGTGCCAGTTCGGACTGAAGGATCACTTTGTCTCCGATGCGCAGCTCGCTGGTGGGATACTCGTAGTTTTTTCCATCTCGAAGCAGGATGACGTTAGGGTTTTCATACTGCATGATTGTAGCGGAATGGTTATCCTTGATCACCATAATGGTGAATGTAGAGAACGCAGCGTTGACTTCCTGATTGACTGGAAGCGTATCCGCAATGGTCTCCACGGCCTCCTTGATGGACATCTCCGCAGCAAGCATCGTGGAAATGATCTTGGAAGTCAGTGTGCTGAGGATACTGGCACGCACGCCATGGCCCAAACCGTCAGCGAGAACGATGATCTTCAGCTGATGCCCCGACTGGGTGGTTTTTTCATGAATGAATTCCACATGGTCGCCGCACAGCTGTTCGCCATCGTGGTTGATGCTCTGATAGCCGACATCAGCGAAATACTCATTCATTCTCATTGATATCGATACGCTCCTTCAGTTTTGTCAGTGCGATTTTCGTTTCCGCTGTGGTCTCACCAAGCAGCATCGCTATGTCCTGTACGATCCTCATCTGTTTGTCAACGATCTTATCGGCGATCTCGATGGTGTCCTTTCCGATGCGCTCCCGTTCCAGACGGGCCTCTTCCTCTTCCGTGACATCACGGAGGATGCACATCATGGTACGGGAAGAAGTGTCATTGATGATGGTCTGTACACAGTACTTTCGATAATCGGAGAAATACCGCTTTTCGGTAGACAGTCGCTGACCGGACGAATACAGAGTGAAAAACGGTGTCGGATCAAGTATGCGGACCACGTTCTCGCCCAGCACATCAGACTCATGACGGATGTTCATCAGTTCCATCGCCTTGGGATTGATGACCTGGATCTCGAAGTCATCGTTCAGAATAATGACTCCGTTGGGTGTATTGTCAAGGATGTTGCTCTGGAAGCTGCGGGTCTGAGCCATAATGTGGGGAAGGCACATGTTGGGATCCGCGATGCCGCGGTAGATGGCGATCGCCTTGTCCCGGCAGGTTGGATATCCGCAGGTGCCGCAGTTGAGTTCTTTCTCCGGCGAGTCTCTTCCAATGGATTTCAGGATCTCACGGATCTCGGATTCCAGCGGATTCTTCATGCGTGGAGTGCGCGACTGGAATGCACGGAAGTTTTCACCGTGATGAACATCCGGGACCTCGAAGCTCTTGGAGCCGGCAGAAGCGCGGATAATGTAGCTGCCCCGAACCGGTTCGTTCCGATAGTGCTCCATGATGGGACTGCCGACGCAACCGCCATTGCACATGTTCAGCTCCACAAAACATTTGTGGATGCTGCCCTTTCGGATATCATCCAGTGCATGCCGGCACATATCCACACCGTCAAATTCCAGCATGGAGAAAGACGGATCTTCCGGTGTGTTCAGGCAGCTGAGCATACCGCCGGGCAGACAGAAGCGGCGTTCCTTGGAATTCTCCAGAGGAGGATCTGTTTGCGGTGCCAAAGTGATGTTTTCCAGCTGAAAGATCTCTTCGAGCTCGTCAAACGTGAGCATTGCGTCCACTTCCGTGTCAAACTGCTCCTGTTTTCTGGCAATGCATCCGCCGATATGTACGATTTTCGCATCGGGCATCCGACGCTTGATGTCCTGTGCGTGTGCAACCATGGGAGAGACCACCGGAGCCAGATATGGAATCAGCTCCGGGTAATATTTCTCCACAAGAGAAACGACGGAAGGGCAGGTGGTAGAGATGATGACATCGTCATCACTTTCAGAGATCAGCAAGTCATAGTGCTTTTTTACGATGGCAGCACCGATAGCCGTCTCTTCCACTCCGGTAAAGCCGATGGCCTTCAGTCCTTCCGTGATGCTGGAAAGACCGACACCGAAAAATGCCGGAAAAGCCGGATCGATACTGGCGATCACAGGCCCTTCGCTCTGCTGGATCAGGACCTTGGTGATTTCCTTGCCGTCTACAATGCTTTTCGCATCATGAGGACAGACACGGTAGCATTCACCGCAGAGCACGCACATGTTGCCGATGATGTTTGCCTGATGACCGGAATACCGGATCGCCTTTGTAGGACAATACCGGATACAGCAATGGCAGTCTCTGCAATTTGTTTTCACTAGCTGAATAATATCAGGCATGAAACGCAACCCCCCTCAAAAAATCGTTGCTTATACTTTCTTATTTGCTTGTTTTTTCAAATTCCTGGCGAACAACGTCGAGAGGAATATTCTGACGGTTTGCAATGGAAGCCAGGTCGTCATATTCCGCTTTCAAGCGGCGCACGCCGTGGCCTTCCGAAAGTTTATAACGAATCGGTCCCCAGGCTGTCTCAGCGACCCCTGCGGAACGGGACAGGATCTCCCGTGTACATACGGTTTCCCGTAATCCGATGGTGGTAGTGTGGCGGAACATCAGGTTTACGAACCGATCCCGGTCTTCGGGACGGCAGAGAAGATCAATGCGGATCCCGGGGCGGCCTTTCTTCATCCCGACAGAGACCCATCCGGCATCCAGCGCGCCTTCCTGCATCAACTGATCCAGCGCATAGGCAACACTTTCCGGTGTCATATCGTCCACATTGCAGGATAATTCAATGACATCGGGATGGAGTTCACCCAGTATGGCATGAACCGCATTCAGCCGGTTCTCAAATTCCTTTGTACCGAGTCCGTAGCTGTGATGATCGATGGTCATCACCGGCATCGGTGAGAATTGATGTACGTAGTGCCGCAGCAATGCCGCACCCGTTGGAGTGCACATTTCACCGGCCGTGTCACCGGCAAAACAGGGAATGCCTTCCAAAAGGTTGGCAGTAGCAGGAGCGGGAACCGGAAGGATCCCGTGAGCAGTCTTCACGGTACCGTGTCCCACACAGACCGGGGAGGAGATGATAAGATCTGGATGGAGATCATGCAGCAAAAAGACTGCTGCAGTAATGTCCGCAATCGCGTCCATAGCCCCCAGCTCGTGGAGATGGATCTCATCTACCGATCGGCCGTGGGCCTTGGATTCCGCCACGGCAATGTCATTGTAAATGGCAGTGATATCGGTACGGACCAGCTCCGGAACCTTCAGACTGTTAAGGATGGAGCGGATCTTTTCCATGGAGATATGAGAATGGGACGAAGTATTTCCCTCGGATTCTCCATGATAGGTGACCGACGTATGGAGCCCGGCAATTCCCTGACTCTTTTTTGATTCGATTTGAAACGAAATTCCTGGGATCTGTAGGGCATTAAGTTTGTTTACCTGCTCCTGAGGATCCTCAAACAGTCCCAGCAGGGCAGAAGTCAGCATATCTCCTGCGACACCCATTCCGCAGTCAAAAAACAGTACTTTCATGATTTCTGTCCCAAATGATTGATCATGTTGGCAAGATACCCGGCGCCAAAGCCGTTATCAATATTTACGACCGACACTCCGCTGGCGCAGGAGTTCAGCATGGAGAGCAGTGCGGCGATTCCGCCCAGAGAAGCACCATAACCGACACTGGTCGGCACAGCAATCACCGGACAGTCTGCCAGACCGCCGATGACACTGGGAAGGGCACCTTCCATTCCCGCTACCGCAACAATGACCTGTGCGGACATGATATCCTCCTGATGAGAGAGCAGACGGTGGACACCGGAAACTCCTACATCATAAAGCCGGGTCACTTTGTTTCCCAGTGCCTCTGCAGTAACGGCGGCTTCCTCCGCAATGGGGATGTCGCTGGTCCCTCCGGTGGCGACAACAACAGTTCCGTCACCATCCGGTTCCGGCAGCGAGCCGATGATCCCGAGATGCCCCATTTCATTGTATTCCACGGGGTATACTTTGGAGATGTCCTGCGCGGTCTCTTCCGTGATACGCGTAATGAGAATGGTTTCCTGTCCGTGGTCCTTCATGGCTCCGGCAATCCCAATGATCTGTTCGGTGGTCTTGCCGGCACCGTAGATCACCTCGGCTGTGCCCTGCCGCAGTTCCCGATGATGGTCCACTTTGGCAAATCCAAGGTCCTGAAACGGCTCCATTTTCAGCTGCAGCATGGCTTCTTCCGGGGAAACGGTGCCATCCTGCACCTGTTGTAATATATGTAAGATCTTTTTCTGACTCATGTGGTACCTTCTCAGAAGAATATAAATATAAATACATAAAAAATTTATCATATTTTGCGTTCAAAGTAAATTGAAGAGGCGCAAAACATGGCGGAAAAGAGGCTACTGATATCGGGCAGCCAGAATATGGAAAAACGGACAGAACATAACGTTCCGTCCGTTGTCTGTCAGTCAAAGCGGGGAATGATCTCCCGGATATAGGAAGGGGTGGGGTTTTTCCGGTGCTGCCGGCGGAGAACCGTGGCAGAGCTGATAAAACCGATGAGCAGGCCGACAAAGGCCCCGATCACGCAGGTGCTTTCCGCATCGGTGAACAGCGATGCGATGCCATAGCCGATAAAAAACAGGATCAGCGGGACCACGTAAATGGCAACCGTCGCCAGAAGGATCTTAAGAGAATCTGTCTCCAGATAAACATGGGCTCCCTTTGGTGCGTCGATCGGGTTTTTGACCCGTACCTTGATGGTGTTTTCATACATGCAGCTTTCACAGGTGCTGCAATCTCCGCCGCACAGAGCGGCCCGTTCCACCACCACATCGGCGGTGCCGTCATTATAAACTCCCGTTACGATGGCTTCCTGTGTCATCGAACTTCACCTCGTTTTTATCTTTAGTTGCGGCTGAATTCCTCCAGCTGAAGACCCTCATTCTTATCCAGTGCCCAGCGCACACACCACTCCGCCGTAAACAGCAGGAGATTGTTGCCTTTGAAATCCTGGACCCATTTGGTGTCGCTGGTGAGATTCAGATCCCGGGGATCCCGGTCAGAACTGGCGATCCAGCGGATCTGATCGTAGGGGAGATCTCTTCTTCGGATATCCACACCGTACTCGGTTTTCAGACGGTACTCCAGGACTTCCAGTTGAAGGACACCCACAACACCGACAACGATCTCTTCCATGACCATGCCGGGCTCATGGAAGATCTGAATGGCTCCTTCCTGAGCGATCTGTTCAATGCCTTTCTCAAACTGTTTGCGCTTCATGGTATCCACACGTTCCACCGCCGCGAAATGCTCTGGAGCGAAGGTGGGGATCCCCTCGAAACGGACCTCCTGCCCCTTTTCACAGATGGTGTCGCCGATAGAGAAGATGCCCGGATCGAAGACACCGATGATATCGCCGGCATAGGCTTCATCGATGATGGAGCGGTCATCTGCCATCAGTTGCTGAGGCTGTGCAAGTCGAAGACCCTTGCCGCCCTGAACATGGAAATATTCCTTGTCACGAAGGAACTTTCCAGAGCAGATGCGCATGAATGCGATCCGGTCACGGTGGGCTTTGTTCATGTTCGCCTGGATCTTGAAGACAAAGGCGGAAAAATGATCGTCAAAAGGATCCACAATGTCCTCTCCGGAAATACGCGGCATGGGAGGCATGGTCATCTGAAGGAAGCTCTCCAGAAACGGCTCCACTCCGAAGTTGTTCAGTGCGGAACCAAAAAACACTGGAGAAAGCTGCCCGTTGCGAACGGAGTCCAGATCGAATTCGTAGCCGGCACCATCCAGAAGTTCAATGTCGTCCTGCAGAGGACGGCGGAGGCGCTCTCCGATCAGACTGTCCAGCTTCTCGGTCTCATCCAGCGTGCAGGCGATGGGCTCAATGCGGTTCTGCCCGCGATGGGATTCCGTAAAGGCCAGGATCTGCTGCTTCTCCCGGTCATAGACCCCTTTGAAATCGATGCCGCAGCCAATAGGCCAGTTCATGGGATAAGTACCGATCCCGAATTCCGTCTCCAGCTCTTCCATCAGGTCATAAGGACTCCGGGCTTCCCGGTCCAGTTTGTTGATGAAGGTGAAGATGGGGATATGCCGCATGGCACAGATCTTAAACAGTTTCCGGGTCTGGGGCTCAATACCTTTTGCCGCATCAATGACCATCACAGCACTATCCGCTGCCATCAGAGTACGGTAGGTATCTTCGGAGAAGTCCTGATGTCCCGGCGTGTCCAGAATATTGATGCAGAACCCCTCATATTCAAACTGCATGACGGAGGAAGTGATGGAGATCCCTCGCTGTTTCTCCAGCTCCATCCAGTCGGAAACGGCATGCCGGGCAGTGGCTTTGCCCTTGACGGAACCCGCCAGCTGAATGGCACCTCCGTAAAGGAGAAGTTTTTCGGTCAGTGTGGTCTTACCGGCGTCAGGATGGGAGATGATGGCAAATGTGCGCCGGCGTTCTATTTCCTTTCTGGTATCGCTCATATACTACCTCAAATATAAGAATCTCTTTTCGTTTGCAGAAAATCACTATAGCATATTCCATGCATGGACGCAAAATATTTCCCGATGTTTCCGAAGAAAATCAGGCGTCGTTTTCCAGACAGTCCCGGAGACAGCGCTGGATGATCTTCCGCTGGGAAGGAGAGTCCTCCATCTGCCCGGAGCGCAGCTGGCGCAGCGCACCGTCGGTGAGAGCCTGGAACACATATTCCGTGCGGAGATATTTTTCGTGGGACCAGTGTTCCGTCAGCGTAAGCCGGCTGAGACAGTCGCGGGTGTAATCCATCATGGAGTTCATGGGGAGAGTGATGCTGGAGGGGAGAAATTTCCGGTCCGCCATCAGCAGCCCTGCATAGGCTGGCTTTTCCAGAACGAACTGGATCCATTCCATAGACAGACGGACCATCTGTTCACGAAGGTCCGGAGCATAGCGGGCGATGATCTTCGCTTCCCGGATCTTCCACTGTTCCACCATGCTTCCGACGCTCTGCCGGAGGATGTCTTCTTTGTTTTTAAAATGCTTGTACGGAGCTGCCACGGAAAGATTGCAGTAATCGGCGATCTTTCGGATCGTGACTCCGTCGAAACCGTCCCGGGCGAGGATCGCCAGAGCAGCTTCCATCAGTAGTTCTTTTGAGGACATGCCGCACCTTGCCTTTACCTTTAAAGTTAATGCTTGTTTACCACGAAAGTATGCTATCGTTTTTTTTCGAAAAAGTCAACGAAAGTCTGTCCGCCGCGGGATGCGTATGATAGAATAGCCCAAGATTCAAAAAAAGGAGACGTCAGAAATGGGCTATGTGCTGCTGGGGATACTGGCCGGAATAGGACTTCCGGTGCAGACCAGTGTGAATAATCGTCTGAAACCGAGAGTGGGAGGGCCTGAGAGAACCAGCCTGATCTCCTTTTTTGTAGGAAGTGTGTTTCTTCTGCTTTGGGTCCTGGCGACGGAAGGAACTGCCCGGCTTCCGGTAGACCGGACGGCAGGGTATCCCTTCTGGATCTGGACCGGCGGTGCATTCGGCGTCTGTTTTCTGCTGGGAAACCTGTTTCTCATTTCCCGGGTAGGTAGTGCCAATACCGTTATTTATCCCGTAGTCGGTCAGATCATTATGGGACTGCTGGTGGACCACTTCGGATGGTTTATGTCGGATGTGCAGAAACTGACGATCCTGCGCGCAATGGGTGGTGCGCTGGTACTTGTTGGAATGCTTGTGATCACAGGGACCGGGAAGGAAGCCGGGACGGAAAGCAGACCTGGATCCTGGCAGGCGCCGGTAATCGGTATCGGCATCGGTGCGCTCAGTGCGGCTCAGACGGCGATCAATGCCCGGTTGGGTACCGCATTGGATAATCCGATCCAGGCAGCGCTGGTCTCGTTTTCCGTGGGGACTGTCCTTCTTCTTATGATCTGTCTGCTCCCCGGAGTAAGAAAACAGCCGGCGGGGGAGGAACACGTTCCGGTATGGACGTGGCTGGGCGGCGTTCTGGGAGCGTTCTTCGTTCTCTCTAATCTCTTTGTTGCGGGGCGCATTGGAACCGGGATCGCCGTGGTCGCTTCGCTTACCGGAACCGTGGCCGGAGGTCTTATTATCGATCAGTTCGGCTGGCTGGGAACTCCGGTCCGCAGGATCACGGCACGGAAAGGCCTGGGACTTCTGTTGATGATGGCCGGTGTC
>CAJOQP010000142.1 GCA_905236515.1 uncultured Oscillospiraceae bacterium
GCGGCATTTCTACTGTTATCTTATTGGACTTGTATTGTCTGTACTGTGGAACTTTACCTTAAACAGAAGATATACCTTCAAATCGGCAAATAATGTGCCGGTAGCCATGATCAAGGTCGCATGCTTCTATGCGGTGTTTACGCCGCTGAGCACATGGCTCGACAAGGTCCTTACAGAGAACTTTCTGTGGCCGGGAATGCTGTCTACCGTGCTCATCATGATGACAAACTTTGTCACGGAATTTCTGTATGACCGATTCTTCGTGTTCAGAAATTCCTTGGACACCAATGATCTGGCAAGAAAAGAGCAGGAAAAAGAAGCCGCAGCAGAATAATCATCACCTCTCGTTTCAACGGAAACGGGAGGTTTTCAACAGGAGAAACAATCTATGACAGAACAGATCGAGCGGATCATGAACATGGAAGAACGTCTGGATCGCGTGATGAAAGCATTACAGGATCTTCATATCGCGATGGAACAAATGAACGAAGTAAAAGAGGATGTGAATGCCCTGTCCGATTATTATGAAAATGGTATCTGGAGACAGGATTACGAGTCGGATGAAGCAGGAATGCTCCCAAAGGACCTGAAACGAGGTGTACTTTCACAGGATGCGATCTACGATATTCTGACCGAGTATGATGCGTTGGGAAAACAGCTGAAGACGGACAACTGAATAATGATATGGTTTGATGTCGCATCTTTTCGGAGAAAGAACAATCTTCCGGAAAGATGCGATTTTTTAATCCAATTCCGTTAACAATGATACTCTTTTAGCGAAACTTGTGTTATGATTCGTTTCTTGGTATTATATACTTTATTACTTTAAAGAGATGATTAATTAAAGAAGGAGATCCCCTTATGGCAATTAAAAAGACAATGGATGGGAACGAAGCTGCGGCATACGCAAGCTATGCGTTTACGGAAGTGGCTTCCATCTATCCCATCACTCCGTCCAGCCCCATGGCCGATCATGTGGATAACTGGGCGGCACACGGTAAGAAGAATCTGTTCGGACAGCCGGTTCAGCTGGTGGAGATGCAGAGTGAAGCCGGCGCGTGTGGCGCCATGCACGGTGCGCTGGAGACCGGTTCGCTGTCATCAACCTATACCGCATCCCAGGGGCTGATGCTGATGATCCCCGCTATGTACCGCATCGCCGGATCACAGCTTCCCGGAGTAATGCACGTGGCAGCCCGTACGGTCGGAACCCATTCCATTTCCATTTTCGGGGATCAGTCCGATGCCATGGCCTGCCGTCAGACCGGCTTTGCGCAGCTGGCCTCCGCCAGTGTTCAGGAGTGCATGGATCTGGCAGCAGTGGCACACTTAAGTGCTATCAAGGGATCCATTCCCTTCATGCATTTCTTTGACGGATTCCGTACCAGTCATGAGATCCAGAAAATCGATGTGTTGGATTATGAGGACCTTGCCAAGCTGGTAGACTGGGACCGGGTCAATTATTTCCGGGATCATGCTCTGAATTCCGAGCACCCCACGATCCGCTCCACCCTGCAGAATCCGGATACCTTCTTCCAGTGCAGAGAGGCCAGCAATACGGCATATGACCGGCTGCCGGAAGTGGTCCAGGAAAAAATGGACGCCATCAACAAGATTACCGGAAGAAACTATAAACTGTTCAATTACTACGGTGATCATCAGGCGGAACGGGTCGTTATCGCCATGGGTTCTGTCTGTGAAGCGACTATGGAAGTAGTGGACTATCTGATGGAGCAGGGGGAGAAGGTCGGTATGGTACAGGTCCATCTGTACCGGCCGTTCTCTGTTTCTCATCTGCTGGAAGCGATCCCCGAGAGCGCGAAAGTCATTTCCGTGCTGGATCGGACCAAAGAGCCGGGAAGCGTAGGTGAACCGCTGTACGAAGATGTGTGCTCCGCTCTGTGCGAGAGTCCCCGTGCCGTAAAAGTCCTGGGCGGACGATACGGTCTGTCTTCCAAGGATACCATTCCTGCCCACGTGAAAGCCGTGTTTGACAATATGGCAGGAGAACAGAAGAATCACTTTACTGTGGGCATTCATGACGACGTGACGATGCGCTCGCTTCCCATTGGAGACAATATCGTGACTTCCGGCAAGTCCATCTTGTCCTGTAAGTTCTGGGGGCTTGGCTCTGACGGCACAGTCGGTGCCAACAAGAACTCCATCAAGATCATCGGCGACAATACTGAGCAGTATGCACAGGCTTACTTTGAATATGATTCCAAGAAATCCGGCGGCGTGACCAAGAGCCATCTGCGCTTCGGGCACGAACCGATCCGCTCTACCTATTACGTGACCATGGCGGATTTCGTTGCCTGCCACAAGCAGAGCTACATGAAGAACTTCGATATCGTCGGGGAGATCAAAGAGGGAGGGACATTCCTTCTCAATACGGACTGGGATATGGCAGGTCTGGAAGAACACCTGCCGAACCGGGCCAAACGAATCCTTGCCCAGCGGAAGATCCGGTTCTATACCATCGATGCCACGAAGATCGCTACGGAGATCGGTCTCGGGAACCGGACAAATACCGTGCTCCAGTCTGCCTTCTTCAAACTCTCCGGGGTGCTTCCCATCGAGGACGCTGTGGACTACATGAAGAAAGCCATCGTCAAGACCTATTCCAAAAAGGGCGACAAGATTGTTAATATGAACTGCGCCGCTGTGGATGCCGGTCTGACTGCCGTAAAGAAGATCGAGGTTCCCGAAGCCTGGGCCTCTTTGGAAGACACCAAGGAAGTCATTGATGAGACACTTCCGAAATATATCCGGGAGATCCAGATCCCGTCCAACAATCAGGCGGGCGACCGGATCCCGGTCTCCGCATTCATGGATTATGCGGATGGTGTCCATCCGGTAGAGACCTCCAAATACGAACGCCGCGGAATCGCGACCTTCGTTCCGGAATGGATCCCCGAGAACTGTATCGGATGCAATATGTGTTCTCTGGTCTGCCCGCATGCGGCGATCCGGCCCTTCCTTCTGACCAAAGAGGACGAGGAGAATGCGCCGGCAGGCTGCAAGACCCGGGAACTCAAAGGAAAAGGATTCGAGGAAGTCTCGCTGCGGATCCAGGTGGATCCAGTGGACTGCCAGGGCTGCGGCTCCTGTGCAAACTCCTGTCTGGCAAAAGAGAAGGCACTGGTTATGAGACCGCTGGAGTCCCAGATGGAACAGCAGCCGTCCTGGGACTATCTGGTGAGCCTGCCGGAAAAAGAGAATCCCATGAACAAGTTTACGGTCCGCGGAAGCCAGTATCAGAGACCGCTGTACGAATTCAACGGATCCTGCGCCGGCTGCGGAGAAGCTCCCTATATGAAACTGATGACGCAGCTGTTCGGGGAGAGGATGTATATTGCCGATGCCACAGGATGCACATATGTGGTGGGATCTTCATCGCCTACGTTCCCGTATGCAAAAATGAAATCCGGAAGCGGCCCGGCACCCTCCAACTCGCTGTTTGAAAATAATGCCGAATACAGCCTGGGCATGTGCCTGAGTGTAGAGCAGATGCGCACACAGGCTAAGACCCATGCCAGAGCGGTCGTTGAGAGTACGACGGATGAAACGCTGAAAGGCGCATTGAAACAATGGCTGGAAAAGGGCGACGATCCGCAGGAGACAAGAACTGTTTCCGAGGCGGTGAAAGCCGCTCTGGCTGCCACGTCGGAAGACAATGAGGATGTCCGTTTCCTGAAAGACCGGACAGACGCACTGGTAAAGAAGAGTATGTGGATGTACGGCGGCGACGGATGGGCCTACGATATCGGATACGGCGGCTTGGATCATGTCCTAGCTTCCGGCATCGATGTCAATATCGTTGTTGTGGATACGGAAGTCTATTCCAACACCGGCGGACAGGCATCCAAAGCGACCGCCATCGGTGCCGTGGCACAATTTGCCAATGCCGGAAAATCCACGGCAAAGAAAGACCTTGGCCGTATCGCCATGGCCTACGACAATGTGTACGTGGCACAGGTCGCCATGGGTGCCGATCCCAACCAGCTTATCCGCGCACTGAAAGAAGCGGAAGCGCATCCGGGACCGTCTCTCATCATTGCCTACGCTCCCTGTATCAACCACGGTCTGTCCAACGGAATGGGCAAGTCCCAGAATGAACAGAAACTTGCGGTGGAGTGCGGATACTGGCCCCTGTGGCGGTTCGTTCCGAAGAATCGGGAAGAAGGGAAGAACCCCTTCGTTCTGGACAGCAAGGAACCCAATGGAAAATTGAGGGAATTCATGATGGGCGAAGTGCGGTTCTCCGCACTGACCCGGACCTTCCCGGAACGGGCGGAAGTGCTGTTTGCTGAGGCCGAAGAGTTTACTGCAAAACGGTATGCACAGTATAAAGCGCTGGCAGAAAACAACTGATCACAGAAAAAACGATGGGTCGGAACTTGATTGATGATCAATCATTGTTCCGACCTATTATTATTTTGCTTTTTGTTATCTTCGCTGACAGAGATACGTGTTCCATTCCTCCTTGGAGCGATGCTCCCGAATGATCAGGCCGCTGTTTTCAAGCGCCCGGCAAACTTCCTCCGCCCGTTCGGCTACGATGCCGGAGACCAGAAGATAACTGTCCGGGCCCATATATTCCGAAAATACAGGAGACAGGGGGATTACAACATCTGCTACCATGTTAGCCAGCACGAGGTCATAGGTTCCTTCTATATGTTTTTTCAATCCCTTGTCCCGAAGAATGTCTCCCAGATAAACCTGGAATCTTGATTCATCAAAGTTGTTGAACGATGCATTTTCCATGGCGGCTTTGGGAGAACTCTCATCGATATCGCATCCAACGACGGAAGCGGCACCGAGACGGAGAGCTCCAATACTGAGGATTCCGGAGCCGCATCCGATATCCAGAACTGTTTTTCCCTCTGTAGGAAGCTGTTCCAGAAGAGAAAGGCACATCTGCGTAGTGGGGTGATATCCGGTGCCGAACGTCAGACCGGGATCCAGAATGATGGGAATGCGGTCACCGGAAGGTGTAAGCCAGTGCGGAACGATCTCCAGACGGCTGCCCACTGGCTCCACGGCGTAGTTATTCTTCCAGGCATCATCCCAGTCCTGCTCAGGAAGCAGGTTTTGTTCCGGCTCGATTCCGGTAAGCGCCGTCAGATGCGTAATCTTCTGAGAAAGAAGAGCATCATTTTCCGCATAGATTTTGATTTGGCAGATATCAGCATAATGTTCGGCCAGGCCTGCATCCACCATGCCCCAGAACTGACGATTCTCATCCACAAATTCCTGGAAGTCCCGGGAATCTTCGATCATATACTGAAATGATCCGTCTGCATCCAATATGCCGCACAGCCGGTTCAGCTCTTCCGGCTGAGTTTTCAGTATCAATTCCATCCACTGCATCACTCATCACCTCATGAAAAAATCCCCGGTTACCCGGGGATGAATTGTTTTATGGTTATTCGCCGTCATCCACGATGAGACCGTAATCTGCACTCTTGCGCCGGTATACTACAGCGATAGGACCGTCAGCGTCATCTTTGCGGAATACGAAGAAATCATGTCCCAGCATGTTCATCTGCAGGATCGCTTCCTGTGCACTCATCGGTTTGATGGAGAACTGTTTGCTGCGGACGATGTTGAATTCATCGGGTTCATCCTCTTCTTCCACAGGTGCAATGTAAGCGGCTTCCTCCGCATATTTTTCCAGTGCGCCTTCCCGGATCCTCTTGGCAAGCTTGGTCTTGTTTTTGCGGATCTGACGTTCGATGGCGGCAACACCGGAATCGATGGAAGCATACATATCATTAGTCAGCTCGTTGGCACGGTAGTACATACCGTTGTTTTTGATGGTGATCTCGGCACGATACCGGCCCCGTTCAATGCTGAAGGTAACGAATGCTTCTCCCTCATCGCGGAACAGTTTATCCAGCTTCCCGATCTTCCGAGTAGCATACGCTCTCAGATCTTCGGAAGAGTCCATTTTCTTCTCAGCGAATGTATATTTCATTGATAAATCCCCTTTCC
>CAJOQP010000143.1 GCA_905236515.1 uncultured Oscillospiraceae bacterium
ACGTAGTGATATTCCGTGTTCTCCTCAGTCCCGGAGTTCGGGGCTGCAGCTTCGGATGCGGGCTCATTCACCGTTTCCGCTGTGCTTTCTGTGAGATTGGAGGCCGCGTCTTCGGCAGCCTCAGCAGCATCTGCTGCGAGATCCTCCTGAATGGGATCAAATTCGTTATTCTCTGACATGGCTGTTACTCCGTGTTTCATGGGATCAACGGATCCCTGATATTTCTTTGATTCTATCTTACGGTTATTTTATGAATAAGTCTTAAACAAACTTTTTCCAAGAGTTTAAAATCGTTCCGGCGGGATCAAAAGGATCCGATCCTGTCCGGTGATGGCATTTTAGACGACGAGCTTAAAAAGAACTTAAAAAGCGGTGCGAACATGTTCGCACCGCCTGAAATCGGATCAGAAATCAATCGTGACGGGATTCCATCCAGATCATAAGCACACTGATATCCGCCGGAGATACACCGGAGATCCGGCTGGCCTGCCCAAAGGAACGGGGCTGGATCTTCTGCAGTTTCTCCGCCGCCTCCAGACGCAGTCCGCGGATGGCGGTATAATCCGTATTCTCCGGGAGCGGCCGGTTCTCCATACGGGAAAACTCCTCCACCTGTGCCATCTGGCGCTGGATGTATCCGTCGTATTTCAGCCGGATCTCCACCTCGTTGATGATCACCGGATCCAGCTCCGGCCTCTGAGGATCGAAGGGAGCCAGACAGGCATAGTCCAGCTGCGGCCGCCGCATGAGATCCGCCAGAGAGAACCCTGTGGTAATGGGATGGGTATTCCGCTCCGTGAGGGTCTGATTGAGTTCTTCGGATGGAGGAACATGGGTGTGTTCCAGACGGTCCAGTTCCTCTTCCACGGCGGCGTACTTTTCCAGTACGCTCTGATGCCGTTCCGGGGACACCAGTCCGATGCGCAGACCGTAGGCGCTCAGACGCTGGTCGGCGTTGTCCTGACGGTTGATGAGACGGTATTCCGACCGGGAGGTCATCATACGGTACGGCTCATTGGTGCCTTTGGTGACGAGATCATCGATGAGCGTGCCGATGTATCCGTCGGAGCGCTTCAGGATGAGAGGTTCCTCCCCCTTCAGTTTCAGTGCCGCATTGACACCGGCGATAAATCCCTGTGCAGCGGCCTCCTCATAACCGGAGGAACCGTTGAACTGGCCGGCACCGTAAAGGCCGCGGATGGATTTCACTTCCAGCGTGGGAGCCAGTTCCGTGGGATCGATGCAGTCGTATTCGATGGCATAGGCCGGACGGGTGATCTCCGCGTGTTCCAGCCCGGGGATGGTGTGGATGAACCGGATCTGCGTATCTTCCGGCATGGAAGAGGACAGACCCTGCAGATACAGTTCCTCTGTATTGAGCCCCATGGGCTCCACAAAGAGCTGATGACGCTTCTTGTCCTTGAAGGTCATGATCTTGGTCTCGATGCTGGGACAGTATCGGGGTCCCACACCCTCGATGACACCGGAGTAGATGGGACTGCGGTCCAGATCGTTACGGATGATCTCGTGAGTCTCTTCATTGGTATAGGTCAGCCAGCAGGTGACTTTGTTTTCCGGTTTGGATTTGGTTGTAAAGGAAAAGGGCTCGGCATCCTCATCTCCCAGCTGGATCTCCATTTTGGAAAAATCCACGGTGCGGGCATTGACCCGGGGAGGGGTGCCGGTCTTGAACCGCCGGATGGACAGACCCAGCTGACGGAGCCGGTCTCCCAGTGCGTTGGCAGCTGCCAGTCCGTCGGGACCGGAATGAGCGATGGCTTCACCGGTGAAGGTCATACCTTTGAGATACGTGCCGGTGGCCAGCACCACGGCACGGCAGGAAAAGACAGCGCCGGTAGCGGTAGTAACGGAGGTGACCTGTCCGTCTTCCACGCCCAGATCCACCACTTCCGCCTGACGTACCCGCAGGTGATCCTGCTGTTCCAGTGTCTGTTTCATGACTTCCTGATAATGGCGGCGGTCCGCCTGCGCGCGCAGGGAGTAGACAGCAGGTCCCTTGCCGCGGTTGAGCATCCGGTACTGGATGCAGGCCTTGTCGGCGGCCACGCCCATCTCTCCGCCCATGGCGTCCAGTTCCCGCACCAGATGGCCCTTGCCGGTGCCTCCTATGGCGGGATTGCAGGGCATGTTGCCCACGCTGTCCAGATTTACGGTGAAGCATACGGTATCCAGACCCATCCGCGCGGCGGCCAGAGCTGCCTCGATGCCGGCGTGTCCGGCACCGATGACGGCGATATCACATTGTCCAGCATCATAAGTCTGCATGGTCACACTCCACTTGTTCGGAATAGATGGCAATGAGGGATCCGTCCTCCACAGTTACGGAGGAGGGGATGCCCCGAAAGGAATTGCTGCAGCCGACGGGATAATCCGAAGTGATGACAGCATCCGTTGTTTCATATTTCATTCCCCGTATGGTGACGCCCCGGGCTGTGCCGTCGAGGCAGAACAGGGAAAAGCCGCCCCGGGCAGATGCCGGGAAGGAGACTGTCTCGCAGCAGATCCCCCGGTAAACGATGCCGTTGCCGTACATCGTTCCACGGGCACCGTGCCGATGCAGGAACAGCAGGCACTGAAGATTGGCGATGGTATGGTCCGGCCGCCCTCCGGTGACACCGTAGAGCTCAAACTGCCGGTACCCTTTCTCCAGCCCAAGACGGATGGCGGCGAGAGTGTCGGTGTCGTCTTTTTCCACCGGCAACCGTATGATATTGGGGTGATCCGGCGCATTTTTCAGAGAATCAAAATCCCCCACCACCAGATCCGGGATGACCTGCTGCTGCGTGCACCAGCGGTATCCGGCATCGGCGGCGATAAGATAATCTCCCGGTGCGGGCATGGAATGGAATCCGTAAAAGTCCCCGGCGCCGACGATGATACATCTGCCGTCCATAATGAAATCTCCTGCCTGAAAAATCTTTCCTCAGTATAGCACACTGCGGGGACAAAAACAGCAGAAAAAGCGAAAAAGGAGGACCTCGGCCTGAGGTCCTCCAAACGATTAGAACATATACAGTATGTGATCAGAGTTGATGGTGTGGTCGTAATTTGAGATCTCACTGGTCTCCAGCAGAAAACTCTGAATAGATCCCATGGCATGAGACACGTGCGCATTTTTTCGAAAAATATGTCCGGCACCGGGAATGACCACAAGGCGGGCACTCCGGGGACCTTTCCAGTCGGGCTCCGCTTCCTTCTGCGCCTGTCGGTACATTGCCAGTGCCCGATGGGAATAGGAGAGGGGGACCAGATCGTCCCGGTCTCCATGGAGAAGAAGAACGTTGCCTTTATAGCTGCCCAGAATCTCAAAGGGATCCAGATCCATGACGGAGGTGGCATATTCCCGCCCCAGTTTCATCGGTCCGCACCGGAAGGTCTCCGGGATCGCGTTTGGATCAAACTGCGCCATGAGCATCTTGCCCTTCCGGGCATCATCGGGAATGGATAATGCCGGATAGAGGAGGATCAGCATCTCGATCTTATCCGGGCGCCTTGCCGCAACCAGTCCGGATACCAGCCCGCCCTGGCTGCATCCCAGAAGAGTAATACGGTACTCGTCGGTATATTCCTGGCTGCAGGCATAGTCCATGACTGCTTCCAGATCCCGACATTCCGTAAAGACCGTCATATCCTCGGTCCTGCCGTCACTGGATCCCACGGCACACCCGCCGCAGAAATCATAGGTGAAAGCCGCATAGCCCAGTTCCGCAAACATTTTCGCATAGCGGGACACAAAGCGGCGGTTGGCCATAAACTCGTGACTTAAGATCACGATGGGCTGCCGAACCCCGTGTTTCCGCCGATATACTGCACCACGGATGGTAAGACCATCTCTGGTACATTGAAATGTGTTTTGTGTAGTTGTCATCTCTCACATCCGCTTTTCCGTGCAGGAAAAGCTCTCCCCGAACAGTATGATACCACAGGAACCCGCTCTCCACAAATGAGAAAACGGCAGCTGTGTTGCAGAGAGCTGCCGTTTCATGAACTATAGCGGCGGACACCCGTGACTTCAGTCGTGGGAGGAGCCGCCCCTCCTTCTACAATAATAATCAGTGGTAGATACCTAATATCCAATTA
>CAJOQP010000144.1 GCA_905236515.1 uncultured Oscillospiraceae bacterium
AGCACTTCCGGGATCTCCCGGCGCTCCCCGATGGTCTCCTCGATGATGGGAGGCCGCAGAGTGCACACCGTTTCCGGGAAGTTCATCTGGAAGGCGTTGAATTCATAACGTTCGAAATGGCTCTTGGCGGGCAGGACGTAGTCGGCGTACTCGCAGTCCTCCGTCCAGGTGACGTCCGCCACCACCAGAAGATCCAGATTGTCAAAGGCCTTGCGCACCATATTGCTGTCCGGATAGGAGCGCATGGGCGAACCCAGCACGCGGATGGCCGCGCGGATCCGGTCCTTGCGGTTGGAGAGCATCTCCACAGGCATGATGCAGGATGGGAAGGTCTGAAGCACCGGGAAGTATCCGGTCTCCGGGCCGCGCCAGATCTTGGGATCGTCCTCGTTGATGGTCTTGCCGCGGGCGGCCCACGGTTCGTGAACGATGGTGGCTCCTGGCACCAGTGCCACGCCGCAGATGACTTCCAGCATCAGGCACAGATAGGAGTTCAGCGTGCTGTGGCGGCCGCAGAACAGGCCCAGATCCTGATGGATGCCCCATCTCTTCGTGGTGAGGATCTTCGCCAGCTTCTCCATCTCTTCCATGGTAACGCCGGCCACCCGGAAGCATTCCTCCGGCTTGACCAGACGGAACCAGCGGCGCACTTCATCCATGTCCGCCACGTTCTTGTTGATGTATTCCGTGTTCTCCCAGTGATTCTGAAGGATGAGGGCGATGAGGCCCTTCATCATCAGGGCATCGGTACCGGGACGGTTGGCGATGTGCAGGTCTGCCAGGCGGGCGGATTCCGACATGCGGGGATCGATGACGATGAGCATCTGATCCGGATTCTCGGAGTGCTCCCGGATGTTCTTCCGGGCATCGCACATCTGATGAGTCACGTAGGAGTTGGAGCCCCACAGGACCATGACCTCGCATTCCACATCATCCGGTTCCGTAAAGCAGATCTGATCGCCGAAGATCTTTCCGTGGCTCCACCAGTTGCCCATGAACTCAAATCCGATGGGATTGAACAGGTACTGGCTGCCCAGGGCGCCCATGAGGAAGCGCAGGAATACCAGCTCGCTCTGGCCGCCGCCGGAGGCACCGCCGATGCCGCATACGGCACGGGGACCGTACTCGTCCACGATGTCCTTCAGCTTCGTGCCGATCTCATCGATGGCCTGATCCCAGGAGATCCGCTCAAAATGATCTCCCACTTTTTTCATGGGGTAGTTCAGGCGGTCCTCATGATCAAAGAAATATTTGCTGTTTCTTCCCTTGCGGCATGCATAGCCGTGGGAGCGGGGGCTGTCCTTGTCCGGACGCACCGAGACCACCTTGGTCCCTTCCACTTCCACTTCCAGGCCGCAGCTGACGCCGCAGAGAGTGCATTGGGTCTTTTTCCATACTCCCATAGAAGCTCCTTTCCCGGTTCGAAAGCTCTGTCTTTTTTTCATGACCTTCCGAACGAAACACCGGTCCTTCCCGGCGTGTTATTACATTTTAATCAATCTGTCGGTATTATACCAACAGCTCACTTTAAGGTAAATGTGTCCTCTTTCACATTTCGAGTATATTGCGAAAAATCCGGCAATGTGGCATAATCTTTTTTGAGAACAATGAGGGGGGATTCTCATGGTCGCGCATCCGACTTCCAAGGAACTGCTGGTGCAGTCGCTGTATGAGCTCATGCGGGAACAGCCCTACGAGCAGATCACCGTACGGGCCATCGCCGCCAACTGCGGCCTGTCCCAGCGCACCTTCTACAATCATTTCAAGGACAAGCATGAACTGGTGGAGTGGTCCTATCTCCATGTCCTGGAGGAACTGTACCGGACGTACGAGGGCCGCATGACTTTCACGGAATGGTACCTTCTCAGCGCCCGGACCGTCTGGGAACAGCGTCAGGCGCTGCGGAAGATCATCAAATACCAGGGGCAGAATGCCATGCGCTTTTCCGTTCACGGTCCCTATGCCGAGACCTTCTTCCTCATCATCCGGGAATCCTTCGGGGATCCCGTGACGGAAGACCTCCGGCTGGCGGTAAACTTTCTCGTAGGCGGGATGATCCGTTACGTGGAAGCCGCCCTGGACATGAAGGACACGCCCACACCGGAGCAGGCCGTGTATCTGTTCCGTCTGTGCACACCGGACTGTCTGAAAAAGTATCTCTGAACACGCCAAACCATGGAACTGCTGCAGTGAGGATCTCGCTGCAGCAGTCTTTCTTTTGTCCCGACACATTTCTCTTTGTGTCTAACGCCATGCTATCACAGAGAATGGATCCATTCCTGTTTCAGGAATATGGTTTTGTGGCAAAATTTCACACTTTTCAAAATCTGTGCCAGCCTGCAGACGGAAAAAGAACCGGGTCCCCTGTCCGGGATCCGGTTCCGATCTGTTTTCCATATCTTATTGGAGCAGCCCCTGCTCTTCCATGAGGGCGCGCAGTTTCTCCCAGTGCCCCTGCTCCATGGGAGTCAGCGGCAGACGGAGATAGTTCTCGCAGAAGCCCATGGCGGCCATGGCGGCCTTTACGGGGATGGGATTGACTTCGCTGAACAGTGCGTTGATCAGCGGCAGGTACTTCAGCTGCATCTCTCTTGCCCCTTCCAGGTCTCCCTCGAAGAACTTGTGGCACATAAGGCTTGTCTCCTTCGGCATGAGGTTCGACAGCACGGAGATGACACCGGAGCCGCCCATGGAGAGGATGGGAACCACCTGATCGTCGTTGCCGGAATAGATGGCCAGCTTGTCGCCTACGAGGGCGCGGGTCTTGACGATCTTGGAGATGTCGCCGTTGGCTTCCTTGATGCCGGCAATGTTGGGGTGGTCCGCCAGTTTTGCGTAGGTCTCCGGCTCGATGCCCACACCGGTGCGGGAGGGCACGTTATACAGGATGAGAGGCTTGTCCACGGAATCGGCAATGGTCTGATACATGTTGACCAGGCCGTTCTGGGTGGCCTTGTTGTAGTAAGGCGTTACCACCAGCAGTGCGTCGGCACCCATGGAGACCGCTTCCCGTGACATGTTGATGGCGTGGGCGGTATCATTGGAACCCGTTCCCACGATGATGGGCACGCGGTGATCGGCACGCTCGATGGCGTAACGGACCACTTCCAGATGCTCCAGACTCGTCAGGGTGGATTTTTCACCGGTGGTCCCCACGATGACCAGAGCGTCGATGCCCTGTCCGATCTGCCAGTCGATGAGTTTCCCCAGGGACCGGAAGTCCACACCGTTTTTATTCAGCGGGGTGATCAGTGCCGTTGCGGCTCCCCGGAAGACAGGCTCTTTTACCATTGTATCGTTCCTCCTCCAATTTGGTTGGCGGTCTTATGTTACCTTCATTGACCCCATTTATGCATGTTTTGCAGAAAAAGTCAATTATGTATGGTGTTTAGCCACAGAAACAGGCATTTTCTGCAATGAGACAGCATTTTTTGCTATTTCCGCTGAATTGAAAAACGAGGTTCTAGTTTGCAAGACTGAATTCCGGACGACTTAAAAATAGAAAAAGTAAGTTCCGGTTTTTGAAAGG
>CAJOQP010000145.1 GCA_905236515.1 uncultured Oscillospiraceae bacterium
CTGGCAAAGAAGATCTCCGTGGATAACCCCACCGATACACGACTGATCGATATCAGTGTCCGGGATGCTGATCCGCAGATGGCTGCGGACATCAGCAATGCACTGGCGGATTCTCTGTGCGAACAGGTCGCGACGATCATGAAGACCGATCGCCCCACGATTGCGGAACGCGCGGTAGCACCGGATAAACCGTCTGCTCCCAGTATGAAGAAGAATGTTGTGATCGCAGCACTGCTTGGCCTGTTTGCAACCATGGCAGTCATCGTGATCCAGTATATTCTGGATGATTCCATCAAGACTGCAGAAGATGTGGAAAAATACCTGCAGCTGAACACACTGGCATCCATCCCACTGGAATTCTCTGATGATTCCGAGACCAAAACCCGCAAGAAGATCAGGAAGAAGAAATGAGCGGCATGCAGAATCACGGTTTAACGGATCCGCACTGCCATCTGCTCCCGTATGTGGATGATGGTGCAGAAAACCTGAAGGAATCCCATGCTCTTCTCACCAGACAGTGGGAGCAGGGCGTGGAGACCGTATTTCTGACGGTACACCTCCGCAGGAAAATGTTTGAAACCCCTCAGGAGGAAGTGGAAAAACAGTTCCGCCGCCTGAAGGAAGAGTTCGCTGGAGAGGAAATCCCGGAACTGTTTCTGGGGAGGGAGAATCACTGTGACCGGCTGTTTCTCCAATGTATGGAGGAAAACCGGGTTCAGACATTGGGCGGAAGTCCGTATGTGCTCATAGAGTTTCATGATCACAGTTCGGATGATATCCGGTTTTTTGTCCATGAAGTGAAAAAGAGAGGGATGATCCCTGTGATCGCCCACTTTGAACGATACCCGGCAATCCATGCCCACCCGGAACTGGTGGATGAGCTGGTGGATCAGGGAGTATGGCTGCAGATGAATACCGAGGGAATCCTTGGGGAGGAAGGCAGAAAAATGAAAAAGTTCTGCTGGACCATGCTCAAGGAAGAAAAAGTGAAGTTGGTCGCATCCGATGCACATCACATCGGATTCCGGGAACCAAATCTGGGGAAATGTGCAGACCTGCTTCAGAAGAAACTGCCCGGAGAGTTGTGCCGGGAAATCCTGTTCCGAAATCCGGAGCAGATCATGGAAAGTATCCGATAATATATTAAGGTGGCATATATGGAACGAATTTCATTTAGCAATCAGGATATGTCTTATGCAGTTCGGGAAGAACTGAAGACACTTCGAACCAATATTCAGTTTTGCGGGGATGATAAAAGAGTCATTCTTGTGACCAGTTGTCTGGCCGGAGAAGGGAAATCCACGACGACACAGGAACTGGCACAGACCCTTTCCGAGATTGATAAACGAGTGTTGTATATCGATGCGGATCTTCGCAAAGAGCGGGATGATAAAAGCGGACTGGAAGGATCTTTTGAATATGGCCTGACACACTATCTCATCGGACAGTGCACTTCCAGAGAGTGCATTTATTCCACCGATGTGCGCGGACTGTATGCGATTCCGTCCGGACAGGTCCCGCCGAACCCGTCGGAGCTGCTTGCTAACGAACGGATGCAGGTCCTGATCAGTGAGATGAAAGAAGTATTTGACTACGTAATCATCGATACTGCACCTCTTGGGATGGTGGTAGATGCGGCGGTCCTGGCACCCTATTGTGACGGGTCGATTCTTCTGATCGAATCAGCGACGGTGTCCTACCGGCTGGCACAGGATGTGACAAAACAGCTGAAAAACACCCAGTGTCCGATCCTCGGTGTTGTGCTCAACAAAGTGGCTCGGGGCAAGGGAAGCTATTACGGATATGGCAAATATGGCCGCTATGGAGCCTATGGTGCCTACGGCGAAAGCTGAAACAGTGAAACAGCAAAACGGTGATTTCGAAGGATTCGAAATCACCGTTCTCTCTTTTTGGAATCTTATTTTGCGGCTTTGATGGCAGCTTTCAGAAGCTTTTCATTGGCAAGTTCCACAGAACTCAGCTCCTCTTCGCCGTCCCAGTCATCGGCATCGATGGTGGGCTCATACCAGGAATACTCCTCAAACTGTTCCTGCGTGTCTTCGTTCTGGAAGATGTAACCGTGACGGGCATAGATCTCATAAAGCGCGCTCTTCAGCTCGTCTTTGGACATGCCTTCCAGATCTGCATCCTTCAGCCGGACATCTGCATCCGGGAAGATCATGCCGGTGGTGTCTTCCGCATCGTCCAGGCCTTCCACTTCAAATTCCTGATCCTCGCAATCGGGAGCAATGTGGAAATACAGGCTTGCGGTATCGTCATCGTTGTCCCAGGAGAGGGTAACGGTATCCCCGTTGGAAAGATCCTCGGCGGGATCCACTTCTACATTGATACAGTTTGCAACAAACAGTGCACCGTCGGAATCACCGTCATCCGGTTCTTCCAGGTTTTCACGGGAATCATCGGAACCGATAAAGCGGATTTGATCGCCGTAGTCTTGAGTGAAAGCATCGACATCAAAAACTGCGCTGGCAGTTCCTTCACCATCCGTGCCTTCAAATTCCACCGTAACATAATCATTCATGTCGATGGTGGTGTTTTTGTTGTTGACTCCTGCGATGATCAGCAATAATGCGATGATACCGATCACACAGGCCCACAGAATTCTTTTGCGTTTCAGACGCTGAGCTTCTGCCTGCTCATAATTTTCAGCTGCCATATTCAGTCTCCGTTCATCAGAATATTTGCCGTAATC
>CAJOQP010000146.1 GCA_905236515.1 uncultured Oscillospiraceae bacterium
ACGCTTCCGGGATTCCTGTCTGAGGTCATCGGCGGTTTGCTGATCAGCAACTTCAAGATGGGCACCATCTCCGGCGATGTCAAAGCCGACATTGAGAAGATCCTCTCCGACGCCAGAGATCCCATCAGCCGTACGACGATCATCGGCGATCTGCTGAAGGAGTATCCTGCCGCGGGAGACATCCTGATCAGTCTCGGACTCGGCTGTGTCGGCTGCGGCTCGGCACTGACGGAATCCATCGAACAGGCAAGCATTGTTCATAAACTGAATCCGAAGACCATTCTGGAAGGCCTGAAACAGGGCCTTGGCGGAGTGGAAGTCGACGTGAGCTGATCACGGATATACAGAGAAAAAACAGAGCCAGATCAAGTGTGATCTGACTCTGTTTTTTCGTTAATTGGTTTGTTTCGCTGCCTTCCGTTCCTCTTCCTCTTCGGAGAGGATGGCATATTCCTCTTCCGTGAGCAGTTCCTGATCTGTGGGGTCGATATCTTCTTCCTGATAAGTGCTGTGCCGCAGCGGCTTTCCGGAAATGAGTTTGCGGTGCGACAGTTTTCGTGCGATCTCACCGGCTTTGCCGTTCCCAATGGCATAGGCCGCCAGATGGACAGCGATGATATCCACCAGGTTAGAGTCGGGATCCAGATCGGCTACAGTACCTTCCATGATGACGAGACTGCGTCCATACATGTTCAGGTCGATGGGGATATTGATATAGAAGTTCGTCAGAAGATCCATGATGTCGTCGATGACTTCCGAAGAACTGTTCATGTCACTGACGGTCATGGCACGGTACTTGTTCAGCAACCGGTTGATGACCTCCGTCAGTTCGGCTCTCTTGGGATAATTGTCCGGCATGTCCAGCAGGATCCATCCCCACTCCATCAGCTCGTCGATGTCATTCTTCAGGATCGCATGCATGCAGTGATGCAGGCACTCTGTTTCCTTGTCCGTCAGTTCTCCCATCATTCCGAGATCCAGCCAGACGATCTGACCATCCCGGATGCGGACATTGCCCGGATGGGGATCTGCCTGGAAGAACTGGTCTTCCGCCCACTGCTTGATGTAGCTGCGGATCAGCTTCGTACAGACCTCACGGATGTCGTATCCGGCAGCCTTCAGCCCTTCGATGTCTTCCAGATCGATGCCGTCAATGAACTCCATGACCAGCACATCTTTTGTCGTATACTCATGATATACCCCGGGGGTGGTGGCAAAAGCCATGGGCTCCAGGATCTTAGCCATTCTCTCGATGTTGGCAGCTTCTTTGATAAAGTCCATCTCTTCCTTGGCCACCCGCCAGGTCTCGTCAATGGCATTTTCCAGGATCCACTTTTTGTCTTCCAGCTCTTTCAGTTTCAATACATTCAGAGCACGCTTTAAAAGACGGATATCCTGTTCCATCATCTGATAGCTGTCCGGCCGCTGGACCTTGATGGCCACACGGGTGCCGTCCAGCAGTCTGGCCTCATGGACCTGAGCGATGGATGCAGATCCTTCCGGGATTCCGGAAATTTTGGAAAAAACAGTATTCCAGGGCCTGCCGTATTCCTCCGAGATGATATCCCGGATCATGGATGCGTTAATGGAGGGGACATCGTTGCGCAGACCTTTCAGCTTTTCGCAGTATTCGGGAGGAAGGACCTCCGGATGAAGGCTCAGGACCTGACCGATCTTGATAAAGGCGGTACCAAGCTGTTTAAATGTGTTGGCGACCCGTTCCGGAGTCAGTCCCTGAGTGAGATTGTTCTTATTCGCTACCGAAAGGATCTCCGCCAGACGGCGGGCATCTCCTACAAAACCATAGCGCAGAGAAGTGTTTTCCATCGATATAATAATCCCTTTCCTGACAGTCTATCAATCGTGATGTTCGCAGCCGCAACCGTGATGATGCTCATGATCATGGTGATGATCATGCTCCTCCTCCGGCTCGTTGGGGTCCATTTTCAGAATGAACGGGGTATTGAAACTCAGTGCGATGATCAGTTCGTTGAATTTGTTCGGTGCAAGGATATGGCCCATCTCTTCCACTGCTTTGTGAAACCGATCATCGATCTCCATGAGATCGTCGGTCGTGAGAGAATTGATTACCTCTTCATCGGTCACATGCTGGAGCAGGCGGAAGGTCGTGCTCTCGGTATGATCCGGCAGGATCTTTACATATGCGGACAGTTTCCCTGTCAGTTCCGCAACGACTGCTTCATTGTAATCTGCCATGGTTGTTTCTCCCTCTTCTAGAATGAAGATATTCTATCATCTATTGCCTAGAAAAACAATTTCTGCGGAAGAAAGAAATCCCGGCTCCTGCAGAG
>CAJOQP010000147.1 GCA_905236515.1 uncultured Oscillospiraceae bacterium
GCGAATACTATCTGTAATTATGCGGCGATGTAATCCCGCAGGCACAGAGCCAGCAGCACCAGAGAGCATAATGCAAGAACGATCTTCAGCATTTGTTTTCCTCCTCCTGTTAAAATGTGCAGATGAGCTGCGCGAGGACGGCCTGCTCCGCCATCTCCTGGATGTCGAAGCGTCTGCGGTCCCATGCGGTGGGATCGGCGGCGATGTATTCATCCCGCACTGCTTCCTCCCGCATCATGCGGGCAGTGAGTTCCTCCAGATATTCTTCCGCCTGATGCTGCAGGATCAGGCAGTGGCGATCCAGGGCACCGGACATCTCCATGCTGGAGTAGATGCCGCTGTGATGGGAAGCCAGATAGTCTTTCCGCATCTGTCCGTATTTCTGCAGAGGCTCCGAGGGATCCGTTACGGGACGGGGAGCGGGAAGCGGCAGGTCACGGATGGTATCGTAATTGGTGATCATAATAAAATCCTCCTTGATGAGAGCTTGTGTTACCATTGATTCGGAATGTTCTTATTGTTCCTTCTGATGTAATTATAGCATTTAATATGTACAAAAGTACGTACTTTGATAATCGGGCTTTTAATATGTCGCATAATTTGAACATATTGTGGACGGACGGGTGCAGATATGGTAGAATGAGGTCATCTTTTTGTGGGAGGATCCTTATGGCGAATGATCAGAATCGTCACCGCATCCTGTATCTGCTGAAGTTTTTCCAGGAGAAGTCTGACGAGAAAAATGGAGTCACCATCCGGGATATGCAGTCCTATCTGCTGTCGAAGGGTATCAACGCGGATCGGCGGACCCTGTACCGGGATATCGAAGAACTGAGGACCATCGGCTACGACATCATTGCTCAGCGGGGAAAAGGAGAATGCCTGTACTTCCTTGCCAGCCGGGATTTCGAGCTGGCAGAGCTCAAGCTTCTGGTGGATGCCGTGCAGTCCTTCAAATTCATGACCGAGAAGAAATCCCGGAGCCTTATCAATAAACTGAAGGCCCTGGTCAGTGAGCAGGACGCCCTGTTTCTGGAGCAGAATACGACAGCCGGAAGCCAGAACAAATCCCTGAATGAAGAAGTCTATTACAATGTGGACCGGATCCACACCGCGATCCGTGAGAACCGGCAGATCCGCTTCCAGTATTTTCAGTGGACCGTATCCAAGGAAATGGCACTGAGGCACGGCGGAGACTGGTATTATGTAAGTCCTTGGGGACTTCTGTGGGATGATGAGAACTACTATCTCATTGCCTATGACCGTGAGAATCAGGAGATCCGGCATTACCGTGTGGACAAGATGCTCCACATCGAGGCGCAGGAAGAGGCACGGGACGGAGAAGAGCAGTTTGATCAGTTCGATATCGGCAGCTATTCCCGAAAGATGTTTGGCATGTTCGGCGGTGATCCCGTGGAAGTGAAGCTGCTGTGCGATAACGAGATGGCCGGTGTGATGATCGACCGTTTTGGTACCGGTGTCATCATGGTCCCGGTGGACGCGAAGCAGTTCTATGTTCTGGTGGATGTAGTAGTAAGCGAACAGTTTCTCGGATGGGTCGTCTCTCTCGGCGGGGCAGTCCGCATCGTTGAGCCGGAATCGGCGGTGGAGGCCATGAAAGATACGGTGAAACGGCTGAACAAACAATACATGGAAGGTTGATTCTTTCCGTTTCATGTTTTATAGTAGAGAAGCAATATTGATAGGAGTTAACGTACGATGACCAAAAACCATAAGCTTTTAAGTCTGACCCTGATCCTGTCCCTTATACTGGGGATCCTGATTTTTGCCGCCGGTTGCGGCAAGTCGGAGCCGGCTCCCGCGGAAGAGACGGCGGCACCGAAATCTGATGTTGATCTCTCGGATCCCAAGGATGTGGGTGACGGCGATACGCAGTTCTATTTCGTGGCCGTGGACCGGGACGAGGATGAAACTGTTTACCTGGTTCATACCGATGAGAAGACCATTGGCGAAGCATTGGAAGATGTGGATCTTATCGAAACGGAAGAACGGGACTACGGCATGTATGTGGCGGAAGTTGACGGCGAGGAAGCCGATTACGTCAGCGAAGGAGAATACTGGGCACTGTTCGTGGACGGGGAATACTGTTCCGAGAGTATCGATTCTCTGAAGATCGATGAAGACGCCGTGTATCTTATGCGCATTGAAAAAGCGTGGTAAATCTGCATAACGAAAAAGACAGCCACAGATCCTGTTTGGATCCGTGGCTGTTGCGATAACAGGGAAAAACAGTATGGATTATCATGAGATCGAGATAAGACGCAGCAGGAGAAAAACGCTGTCCCTGGAGATCCGTCCCGATGGAGGAGTGCTGGTACGGGCTCCCATGTATGTTCCACATTACGAGATCCGGAAGTTCGTGCAGCAGCATGAAAACTGGATCGAGAAACACCGGGATACGATGCTTCGGCGACAACAGGAAGAAGCACCAAAGGAGATCCTGACGCAGGAGGAGATCCAGTCACTGGCGGACAAGGCACTTCAGGTGATTCCGGACCGGGTGGCCTACTGGGCGCCGAAAGTCGGAGTCAGTTATGGAAGGATCACCATCCGCAACCAGAAGACCAAGTGGGGAAGCTGCAGTGCAAAAGGCAATCTGAACTTCAATTGCCTTCTGATGCTGACTCCTCCGGAGGTGATCGACAGTGTCGTGGTACATGAACTTTGCCACCGAAAATATATGAATCATTCTGCCGCGTTTTATGAGGAAGTCCGCCGGGTCTATCCGGAGTACGACCGATGGAATCGGTGGCTGAAGAAAAATGGGAACATGATCATGCGGCGAATGACAGGATGAGGGATTGGCATGAGAAGACCGACAGCAAAAGAGATCCTGGCGGGATCTTTCCGAGAGATCGCCAGGGAAAAACGTGGATAAACATGGAAATCAAAGCAGTGAAATTCAACAAAGCATGACGAGAAGCGGATTTGAGTTTTAAGTTAGTTTTAACTTGGTGCGGTATGATCAGACCGTGATCAGAAATCACGATACTCTTTTTCATTTTTCTCATTTTTCTCGTAGCAGAAAGGCGATCTCCTCTTA
>CAJOQP010000148.1 GCA_905236515.1 uncultured Oscillospiraceae bacterium
GGTTATTATTACCTGGATACGTGGGGAGAGTTCGCCGATGCCCACGGTTATCTGGCCTCTGAGGACAACACCGACGGTATCCATCTGACAACGGCCAAGTACAAGCAAATGTATGAATACATCTGCGGCCGTACCATCGAAGCCTGATAACAAGTTTTGGAAAGAAGGATCAATCGAATGAAAAACAGCAGCCGACTTCTCAGTCTGACGTTCGCACTGCTTCTGGTATTTCTGCTCTGCGCTTGTGGAAATGCCGGCCAGGCAGATACCGCTGATTCCGTGGACGTTCACAAGCTGGCGGCAGACATCGTTGCCACCGGTGCTTTTACCGATGTGCAGACAGAAAACACCAACGGCCAGGCACTTTCGGTATACGGACTGGAAGACGACAGCGTATCCGATTACAGCGTCTACTTCTCCTCCATGGCCACTCCCGAAGAAGTTGCGATCTTCAAGATCAGCTCTCCCGAGCAGGCCAGTGCGGTGACGGACGCCTGCAAGGCCCGTCAGTCCTCTCAGGTGCAGAGCTATGAAAGCTATGCCCCGGATCAGGTGGAAAAGCTCAACAACGCGATGATCGGCACCTCCGGCGATCTGGTTTATTACATCGTTTCCAAAGACAACGATACGGTCAAGAACGTTCTGCAGGAAAACGGTCTGCAATAATATCTCGACGAAGATTCGGAGACCGGCCAAACGAGCCGGTCTCCGTTTCCATTAAAAATCATTCAAAGGAGCAAACCGTATGGCGGAACGCAAATACAATTACTCCATCGATTTCATAAAATTCATCGCCATATTTCTTGTGGTGATCAACCACTGCATCAACAGCATGTATCCCATCGGAATGGGAGAAATGGGCGACTGGGGATTGTTCTCCACACTCTTCGGGTATACGCTTGCCACCATCGGCCGTGCCGGTGTTCCCCTGTTCATTTTCTGTTCCGGCTATCTTCTGCTGCACCGGGATTACAGCACTCGGGAACTGCGTGTCCGGTTCTGGAGGCACAACCTTCTCACCATCGTGCTGTGCTGGGAGATCTGGATCGTTATCTACAACGTCTTTCTTTTCTTCTACGACCCCGGAGAAGTGAAAGGTCTCGGCGATGTGATCCTTCAGATGCTCTTCCTGCGCCACGTCCCCATGTCTCATTCCTGGTATATGCCCATGATCATCGGGATCTATATCTTCCTTCCCTTCGTGGCCATGATCGTCCAGAAGGTCTCCGACCGCGAAATGATGTGGATCATGATATTCGTATATGCCATGTGCTGTATCGTGCCCAGCATCAATCAGTTCATCCTGGCAGTCGATCCCGATGCCGAGATCATCTGGAACCAGCTGGTGATGGACTTTTCCGGAACCTATTACGGTCTGTATCTGATTCTGGGACATTACCTGTACAAAGGCTTTCGGTGGAAGGTCTCCAACAGCATCAAGATCCCCGTGTTTCTGGTGCTCCTGGCTTTTTCCATCTATGCGCAGCTGGGGATCTGCCACGACACCTTCTATCTCTGGTGTGACTTCTTCACCATGCCGCCCATGTGTGTGATCTTCTTTGATCTGCTGCACCAGGCTTCGGAAGGAAAGTTCAATTCTCTGGTAAAGAAGACCGCCCAGTATTCCTTTGGGATCTTCCTGATCCACAACATCTTCCTGATGCTCTGTGTGAAATATCTGGACCTGGCCGCCGTACTGAAAAAACCGCTGGCCGTCCTCATCTACTTTGTGATCGTCATGATCGCGAGCTGGCTCTCCGTAGCGCTGATCAACAAGATCCCTCATGCAGGAAATCTTCTGTTCCGCCTTCCGGATACCAGAAAAACGAAAAAGGCCGTCTGACGCGGCACAGAAAAATAAAACGGCATTCCGTTCTGAGACCATCGTCTCATCGGAATGCCGTATTTTTCATTCGTCGCTGTCTTCTTCCGATTCATCGGAGGAAGTGTATTCGTCTGCGTTTTCCGTCGTGGCAGTCGTGGCCACGGTGGGCGCGGGAGTCGGCGTTGGTGCAATGTACTGTGCCTTTCCGGAAGCACCGGAAAAGTCCGGGTTTCCGCCGGTACGGTTATAGCTTTCCACCGCATAGTGCGTGCATACGATGTAATCGCACTGCCCGCTGTTCAGTTTATCAAAGCACTCTCTCGTTCCCCCGGTGATCCTGGTGACACGGGAGAAGGAATCGGCCAGATTCTGTTTTTCATCCAGTGCCGCCTTTACTTCTTCCGAAGTATCCGTCACCAGAGAATGCCCGCTGACCCGTCGGCTGGAACCGGAGAGACCGACAATGACGAGACTGTTGGACATGACCGGACCGTAATGGGAAAAATCCTTTGAGTCGCTGTCCATGGGCATGTTCCATGCCACATCCACGTCGCCGGAAGACAGTTCGATAAAGGTATTGGCAGGTTCGATAGACAGGAAGGTGGCTTTCCATCCCAGTTTATCACACACCGCCTGTGCCAGTTCCACGTTAAATCCGCCGTAGCTGTTGTCCTGACGGAATGCCAGCGGATAGGAGTTTTCGTCCACACCGATAATGACGGTCCGCTTTTCCAGGCCCTTCAGATCCTTCTTGCTGAGTGCCTCCGCATTTCCCTCCAATGACACCGGATCCGAATCCAGCCATTTCCGGGAGATGTTGGTCACGGTCCCATCTGCGATGAGCATACTCAGTGCCCCCATCATGTAATAGGCGATCTGATCGTCATTGCGGAATCCGATATAGCAGTTATCCTTGGATAAAGTCTTGACGACTTTATACCGGCTGGAGCCCGATCCAATGCCGCAGGCGCACAGGGAAACGCTCATACATAGCGTCAGTACGATGGCTACTGCGATAGTAAAACCTCTATGTGTTCTCAATATTTCTCACCCTGAATTTAAAAAATCATGATAACACGCTCCTTGGGGAGCGCGTTATCATGATACTGAAAATCGATATCGGAATCAAGTTTTATTTGTGAATTCCCTTTTTCCTGAAAAAGAATCAGTCGTGTTTCAGGTGGAATACCTTCTCCTCGGCCTGCATCTGGCCTTCCTCCACACAGGAAACATGGCCTCCCAGCAGAAGTTCGGATACGCTTCCGTCCGTTACTTCCACCTCAATGCTCAGTTCCCCACCGGGCTGACGGATCGTCAGATTCACCGGTTCCTTCTTTTCCACGGCCAGCCAGGCTCCTACTGCAGCCGTTCCGCTGGCGCAGGAGCTCTCTGCTACCACAGTATCCGTAGACTTCACGTATACCAGCGGAGTCATCTCACGGTAATCCTTACTCATAAGAAGAATCCCAAACGCATCCGCACGGACCTTATTGGCCCATTCCCGGATCATCATCTCGGCCAGCGGTTTCGGCATACGTTCCGTAACAATGGTGTGACTGATGCCGTCAAACTTCACCACCGGCAGTTTATACCGACCAAAATTCCGCACCTTGCATTTTTCCGGAAGCGGCATGGACACCTTTCCGTTCCATCCGTCTCCGTCTTTTTCCACCGTTACAGGGATCTTTTCATCACTGCCGGAAACTTCCACTTCCATCTCCGCGGACTCCACACCGGCCTCCATGGCCAGCATGGCTGCGAAGCTCATCGTGGCATTGCCGCAGAATTCACCGCCCATCATCTGCAGGCGGCGGGAATCCCCTTCTCCTTCCACGAAAGCGATCTGTTCCAGTTCCCGGTGCTGCTCCATGATACCGGCGGCAGCCATCGGCTGGTCTTCGCGGCTTACGGACGACGTCACGAGCATGGTGCGGTTGCCCGTAGGATCAAAGGTCTTATACGTGATATCAAAGGTTTTCATCGATTATAGTTCCTCAAAAATTGCTTGGTTCGTTCTTCGGAAGGATTCCCGAAGACTTTTTCAGGATCTCCCTGCTCTACTATAACACCACCGTCCATAAAAATCACGCGGTCTGACACAGCCCGGGCAAAACTCATCTCATGGGTCACGATGACCATGGTCATTTTGTCCTCTGCCAGAGACTTGATAACTTTCAGAACTTCTCCGGTAAGCTCCGGATCCAGTGCGCTGGTGGGTTCATCAAAGAACAGGACTTCCGGATTCATGGCAAGAGCCCGGGCGATGGCCACACGCTGCTGCTGTCCGCCGGACAGCTGACAGGGATAGGCATCCGCCTTGTCTTCCAGTCCCATGCGCTTGAGCAGTGCACGGGCTTCCTCTTCCACTTCCTTCTTATCTCTCTTCTGAATATGAATGGGTGCATCCATCAGGTTCTTCAGCACCGTGTAATGAGGAAACAGATTGAACTGCTGGAATACGAGTCCGTACCAGCTCTTTACTTTTCTCAGTTCGTTTTTATGCAGATACTCCGCTTTCCCGTCTGCTCCGGTCCAGGCAGCTTTGGTCCCCATGTAATTGATCTCACCGGAATCGATGGTCTCCAGAAAAGTAGCGCACCGCAGAAAGGTGGATTTTCCGGAGCCGGAAGGCCCGATAATGGAAATGACCTCTCCTTCATTGACCTGCATGGAGATGTCCTGTAATACGGTCAGATCTCCAAAGGATTTTTTGATGTTGTTCATTTGCAGTATCACGGGATCACCTCCTTACTGATAATAGGCAAGTTTCTTCTCCAGCTTGCCCATGGCCCAGGAAACGATGGCATTAAGGACAAAATAGAACACACCTGCCACGAATAGAGGAAGCATGCTCCTTGCCCTTGGTCCCATTTTTCCGGCGGCAGTGATCTGTTTTGCCAGAGTAAACATCTCCGGGGGAGTCATTGCAAGCACGAAAGCCATGGAGGTGTCCTTCACCAGGGTAATGATCTCGTTGGTCGTCGGAGGAATGACCCGTTTTACCATCTGGGGAAGAATGATCTTCATAAAGGTTTGAGATCTGCTGTATCCCAAAACCTCTGCGGCTTCGTACTGACCGATAGGGATAGAATCGATGCCCGCACGGTAGATCTCCGCAAAATAAGCAGCATAGTTGATAACAAAACCGATGATCAGAGCAGCGAACCGCCACTCCTTCGTCAGGTTCATATCAAACAGGAAGAAAGGTCCATAATAGACCACCAACAGCTGCAGCATCAGCGGTGTTCCGCGAAGGATGTCGATGAACACACGAACGACCCAGCTCAAAGGCTTAAACTTCGACCGCCGTCCAAAACAGACAATCAGCCCCAGAGGCAGTGAGAATATCAGTACCAGGAAGAAAATGATCAGCGTCATCTCCAGGCCTTCAAGCAGCTGTGTACACATTTGCTGAAAACTCAATCAGATTTCTCCTCTCTCATCATGAAATCATAAAAAGGACGGCGGGGCTTCCGCCGTCCTGTGTTTGTTATACGGTCAACGAAGTATTATTCGGCTTTTCCTCCGTTGAGATAGTACTGAGCAACACCGATGTCGATGGCTACAGCATCATACAGTCCGGAATCCAGTCCGAGCACTGCAGAGTTATAGTCCGGAGTCTGTTCCAGAGAAGCAAAGGTATCTGCCAGATCAGTTGCATCGCCTTCTGTCAGTGCGGTGAGTGCAGAAGAACCGGCCTGTGTAACTACTTCTTTTCCAGCAAGATCTTCCAGTGATTCAATGCCAGCGTCGGAACGGGTCAGCACAACGATGCTGTTATCGATATAAGCATCAGACCAAGTGTAGTTTTCTTCGCGTCCGGTCATAGTAAAGCCATTCCAGATGCAGTCAATGGAACCGGATTCCAGTTCCATATCCTTGGAGTCCCAGTCGATGGGCTGCTTCTTCAGCTCCCATCCATAGATGTCGCAGACAGCCTCCGCGAGTTCCAGATCAAAGCCGGTGTACTCGCCGGTCTTTTCGTCTCTGTATCCATAAGGAGGATACTCCGCATCAAAGCCGACCGTCAGCGTGGCACGAGCCTTCATCTCAGCGCTTGCGCTGTCCATATCAAACTCAGTGGCATTTGCTTCGTCCAGACAGATCATGTCCACCAGATCGTAATCCGGCTTTGCGGCGATCTCTTCCATGGTTCCGTCCGCCAGAAGCTGATATACGCCGGCAAGGACTGCGTCTCGCAGCTCCTCATTGCCTTTCTTAAATCCGATTCCATACTGCTCCGTGGAGATGGGTTCATCCAGCACCACGTAGCTGACATCTGCTGCTGCAGTGTCTGCACTTTCCTCTGCCGGAGCAGTCGTCTCTGCGGCGCCGCAGGCGCACAGGACGAAGATCATACACAGTGCAAGAAGCAGTGCGACATATTTTTTCATAAAATAAACCTCCGCTTAGTTTTTTGGTAATTCGCTAATATAATAGCACATTAGCGGAATAAAGCAAGGACTATTTACCTCAGAAGTATTGAATAAAAATACAGAGTGCCGCCAAGCACCCTGTATTGATTGTTTTCCATCATTATTCGTAACTCAAAGCAAGGATAGGATCCATCTTTGCCGCTTTATTGGCCGGATAGTATCCGAAGAAAACGCCGATGAGCATGGAGAAGCCCATCGCAAAGAAGATGCTCCATACCGCTATTTCACCGTTATAGCCCATTAATTTGGATCCGATCATCCCGAAAATGATTCCTAAGACGATTCCAATGACCCCTCCGATCAGGCAGAGGATGATGGCTTCCGTAATAAACTGGATGCGGATTGCACTGTTGGGGGCTCCCAGCGCTTTTCTGGTTCCGATCTCTCTCGTGCGTTCGGTGATGGAAACCATCATGATGTTCATCACGCCGATCCCGCCTACCAGCAATGCAATTCCGGCGATAAGAGAAATTGCCAACGTCATCTGTCCCATCGACTTGTTGTTCTCATCGATCATCGACTGCATACTGTAGCTTTCGCAGGTATAATGCGTCTCATCCGGGATCTTATCATTGAAGAACTTCATCAGCCGTTCCGCAAGATCCGTGGTGTCGGTCCCCTCTGTGGCAACTACAGTGAAATACGACAGTTCATCCGGCGCATCCATAAACTCCTGCGCCGTTCGATAGGGAATGTAAACCTCCGTACTGACTTCTTCCCTTTTTGCAGTCCGATCACCGTAGTTCATGACCCAGGAGTCAAAGTCGAAATGATAGACACCGGAAATATGGAGCTCCTGCAAACCGCTGCCGCTGAGATTCAGTTCAACAGACTTTCCCACTGCCTGTTCCGGTGATACACCGAGAGCCAGTTCCACAAAGAGATCGGAGACGATACAGTCCCATGTCCCAATGCTGTATGCCATGGACGAAATGGACTTGCCTGCGATGAGTTCCACGTCTTTTGCAACCAGATACCCGGCGCTGACGCCAATGACATCGGTATTGACAGTCTTCCCGTTGTGCTCCAGAGTTGCAGAACCGATGCTGGAATCCACAGAGACCGTCTTGATCTCTCCGGGAAATTCCTCCAGCATATCCTCAAGCCACTCCTGCTTGAAGGAAAACGGCTGTGTTTGTTCCTCTTCTGCTTCCCCTTCGCTGAAGGCATACAGATCGATATTATTGACTCCGAAGGATGCCATCATCTCCTGCATGCTTCGCGTCATGGAATTTCCGATGGTAACGATGGCGATTACCGCAGCGATGCCGATAATGATCCCCAGCATCGTCAGCATGGTACGAAGCTTATTGGATTGTAAACTGGCCAGTGCCAGATTAGTGTTTTCCAGAAGCATAATTGCCCTTTCTGTCCCCGATGATCCTGCCATCCATTAATGTGAGGATCCTCTGGGTCTCCTCGGATAACGGCAGAGAATGGGTGATGAGAACGATGGTACGGTGTTCCTTTTCGTTTAATTCATGAAACAGGTCCATGATGCTGCGGCCGGTCTGAGAATCCAAAGCCCCGGTGGGTTCATCCGCAAGAAGGATCGCCGGAGAATTTGCCATGGCGCGGGCAATGGCCACACGCTGTTTCTGTCCACCGGACAGCTCCTCCGGACGGTGCTGCATCCGTTCCTTCATTCCAACCCGTTCCAGCAGCCACTGTGCACGCTCCGTGCGCTCCCGTTTCGGCACACCGGCATACATCATGGGAACTTCCACATTGCTCACCGCCGTAGTCCGCGGAATGAGGTTGTATGTCTGAAACACGAAACCGATCTGCTGATTGCGGATCCGGGAGCGTTCATTGTCCGTTGTCTCACTGACGTCCTGCCCGTTCAGAAAATAGGAACCCGAATTCGGCCGGTCCAGCAAACCGATGATATTCATCAGCGTACTTTTCCCGGAACCGGATTCCCCCACGATGGAAACGAACTCTCCTTCCTCGATGTTCAGACCTACGCCATGGAGCACCTCCAGTTCGTTTTCTTCTCCTTCGTGATATTTTTTTATAATGTTTTCAAGTCGGATCAGACTCATGATCAATAGATCCCTTCCAGTGCATCACTGTCTGCGCCCTCTCCCGAATCAACGATCGTATAAACTACGATATCGTCTTCCTTCACTTCCCCGGATACGATCTCCGTATAAGTGTCACTGACCATTCCGGTCTCCACCGGAACTTTTGTTTTTTCTTCCGTCTCGGGATCCTGGACCATCAGGTAACTGTTGCCATCCTCATCGTACTGGATCGCTTCCGTTGTGACACACAGCACATCCGGGATGCGTTCCAGAATAAAGTTTACCTTTGCCTTCATCCCGACCCGCAGACGTTCATTGATATCGCCCAATGAAACTTCCACGCGATGCGTCACCTTTCCTCCGGAGGATGCAGGCTCGGAAGCCGGCACCACAGAGGTCGTACCGTCGGCATTCGTAGTCGTTGTCTCGGTTCCCGCAGTAGGTACCGGAGACACGAAGGTCACCAGTCCGGACAGGACCTCCTCCCCAGTGGCATCCGTTGTAAACTCTACCGTCATTCCTTCTTTGATGTCAGGAACGTGGGAAGACTCCACTTCAACCAAAACCATGAGATGAGAGATGTCTCCGATCACCACGGCCCGGTCGCCGGCATAGACACTGCCGGCCTGCACATTCACTTCCGTTACGGTTCCGTCTGTCGATGCTCTGACCACACCGTGCTTCAGGATCTCTTCATTTTTCTTGATCTCCTGCTGCTGATCGGCGATGCTGGTCTGATTCGTCAGCTTCTGGTTGGCCAACGCATCCTGTTTGGCAGCCACATCGTCTGCCGCGGTCCGGTTATTGCTCTTTGCAGTAGAATTCGCCTCACGCAGACCGGCATTGGCGGTTGCCAGGGTATCCTGTGCTGACTGGACCGATTCCTGTGCCGTCTTTCTTCTCTCGACTGCCGCCTCATAGACTGCCTTTGCATCATCCGCGTCGTCTGCTTCCTCTGTATTCGCCGATTCACCAGCTGAGGCAGCCTGCTTTTTCAGGTTATCATAAGCTTCCTGTTCCTGTTTTTTTGCCTCCGCCAGTTCCTTCTCCGCAGCAGACAGTGCACTTTGTGCTTTGTTCACGGTCTCATTGGCTGCTTTCACGCTTGCGGCGGAATCCGCAGCAGTCTGGCTCTGCGCTGCCTTGGCGCTGGACAGATCACGGTTTGCCGCCTTGGTGGCCAGATCATTCTGGGCCTGCGTGTTGGCAAGTTTTTGTTTTGCCACCGACTGCTGTGTTTCCACATCGGTCATATCCAGCGTATAGAGCACATCACCGGCTTTTACCGCATCGCCGACCTTGACATTGACTTCCTTCACACGATAGGAAGCGGAAGCGTCCGTCATGGCGTTTTCCGCTTTCTGGTTCTTCAGGGCCAGCGTTCCGGAAGTATTGTAGGTCGTGTCCAGATTCTGTCTCACCACCACATCCGTCATGTCCACCGGTTTCCCCGCATCGTCTTTGTCACGGATCACGAAAAACCACACACAGAATGCTGCGGTTGCCAGAAGCAGTACCGCGATGAGCCATTTCATTTTCTTTGACATTCTTTTTCGTTCTTTTCTCTGCATCTTGGATCCTTTTCCTGTTTCTTTTTAAGTCCGTATCCCTTTCGACAACAGTCGGATACATACGACCATTCTGATTCCCATAACGTTTGTTAAGGAGAGTTTATCATGAGTTGCTGTTCAGTGGCAAGTTTTTGGGTTATCTTCTTCCCGCATCCACGGAAAAAACAACAGTCTGTCCCCAAAGAGAACAGTCCGTATCGCACTTTATTTATATTAAAGATGGCTCTTTTTGATCTGTGCCCAGCGCCGCGGATACTGCCGGGAGGTGATCCCGTCCTTTTCCACCGTAACAAGGCTGTGCACGATCTCCGTCCCGGGGATCTGGTACTCCGTGATCTTCGGCGGTTTGCCGCCAAGCTTTCGAATGGCTTCTGCAGCTTCCACAGTCTCTTCTTGGCACCCCGGTCCTTTCATGGATACGAAGCGGCCTCCCTGACGGGTATAAGGAACACACAGTTCCGACAGAATAGCCAGCCTCGCTACCGCTCGGGATGTCACAAGATCAAACCGCTCCCGGTATTCCGCCGGCAGTTCCTCCGCTCTGGCATGGATACAGCGAATACCGGATAACTGAAGTTCCTCACAGACCTCCTGAAGAAATCGGATCCTCTTATCCAGACTGTCGATGAGGACGAACTCCGTCTCCGGACACAGGATCTTCAGGACCATTCCGGGAAACCCGGCTCCAGTCCCGATATCTGCAACGGTCTTTCCTTCCATCACGTTTGTTCTCAGCAATGCGGCACAATCGAGAAAATGAAGCTGTGCCGTATCCTTCTCCCCTTCGATTGCTGTGAGGTTCATGACTTTGTTGGTCTCCTCCAGCAGCGTATGATAGCGGCGAAAACGATCCAGTGTCGTGCCGTTATAAGGGATCTTCCATTCCGTCAATCCCTGTTCCAGAATCTCTTCCAGAATCATATTCCTCACCGCCTTCATAAAAAAAGAGATGCATTCCAAATAAATGCATCTCATGCTAACATATTTTATTTCCAAGTTCAACTCAACGATAGAACACATGGTCTCCGATGGTGGCGATATAGGTCAGACCGCTGAAGATGACTCCGGATGACGACGGATTCTGGAAAAACAGTGCATCACCCACCGTGTTGACACCCTCCAGACACAGATAAGACGCCAGCACCGCATCGTCACTGGGCGTGTTGTTGATACTTCCGTTTCGTACCGGATCAAACTGACCGGCCTGATAGACCACATCATGGACACTGTTGGGGAAGCGTTCGCTGGCCACGCGGTTCAACACCACATTGCCTACTGCGATCATGCCTTCAAAAGGCTGATTTCCGGATTCCGCCCAGATGATACGGGCGAGAAGGTCCTGTTCATGGGATCCATAATAGGAATCTCCGCTTTCCAGCAAAGCCATCTTCGAGGTATCCAGTTCGATCCCCCGGAGATCGGCATTCCATGTCAGACCGATACCAAATACCTTCGCCAGTACCCGAAGCGGATAATAGGCTACACCTTCCACCTCGACAATACCTTCCGGCATATACAGATACCGTCCGTTTACCTTACAATATTGATTTCCGCCATGATACTGGATCAGCAGATTTTCTCCGGAGAATTCCGAGTCTCCGGTCTCAAAATCATACCATCCGCTGCCGTCAATCCCATAGACCGACGCCATCTCATCCGCTGTGGTGTATGCCTGCCCATTTACCAGGACACATTTGGTATCCAGCAATCCATTTACATAAACTGGCAGAACATCACTTCTGTTGCTCTCTTCCGCAACTGCAGGCAATGCAATTACCAGAAGAACCAGTGCGGATACAAGAATCAAAGCGATGGATGTTCGTTTCATTTTCATAACATTCACCTGTGGTAATTATATAGATCCAGTTGTTTTCATACATGGGATGATAATAATAACAGGATCTGCCCTCTCGCAGGCACTGTTTTCCTTCTTGCGCCATCGATTATATCGGCTGAAGAAAAACCGGTTCAATTTATATTTTGCACAAACAGCCCCCCCCAAATAGGGTCTGTTTTTGCACCTTCCTTGCTTTAAATCTATTTATTGTGTTAACTAATGTTAACCAAACCCAATATTATGCGTTGTTCAAAATATCTAAGTTGTATTGCGAAAATTGTGCATTATTGATAATTTCGTAAAAAAGAAAAGGAACCTTTCATTAAGGTTCCTTTATAATTGCCCAAAATAGTATTATGTTAACAGCTCAGGCCGTTTCCAGACATTTTTTCAATGCTTTCGACAGCTGATCAGGACAGGAAGTCGGTCTAAAGCCGCATTTTATGCCTTCCATCTTTTCAATGGCATCCTGGGCTTTCATCCCCACTACGAGGCGGGAAATGCCCTGCAGATTTCCATTGCAGCCCCCCTCTACTTCCACTTTCGTTACAATACCGTCTTCCACCGCAACATTCATCCGATAGGAACAGGTGCCCTGAGGCCGATACTCCACTTCCATGTATTTCTTCCTTTCCATGAATAATCTTCCAATAATTAGTTTACATAATATTGAACAATCGTTCTGCCCGTTATTATCGGCTCACACGGCCGATCTCCCGGTAGAATACTTTCCCGTCGTCTCCCCGGCTGGACTCCATAAGGCACACATGTCGAAGTGCCATATGTCCGCTGGGCACCGCGATCGCTGCATTCTTCGGTGCAGCAACACGTCTTGCAACCGTGATGTGAGCTAGAAAAGGATGCGGATCGAAGGGAATACGCTCTTCCCGAAACTCATTCCGCAATACCAGCGCATATTCCTCCAGTTTCGAGTCTTCCCGGGTTCCCGCCCAGTACAGATCTCCAAAATGGCCAAGCTTTACCAGCTCCAGTGTTACAGCCGGGACAGAAACACGCTCCATTGCACTTAGGACGAGATCCGGATCCTCAAAATCCCCGATGAACGCAACTGTCATGTGGAGATTATCTCTGCGGGTATAGTTTCCTCTGTATCCCTTCCGAACCATCTCCTTCTGAAGTTCCACCAGGGAATGTTTCATCTGATGATTCATGGGAATTGAAACAAACAGTCTCATACAGGGCACGCTCCGTCTTCCCTCTCGCCCCGCCAGGCAAACTCACATCCGCAATAATCCTGCCGGTAAAGATCATATTCCCGGGACAGTTCAATAGATCTCTTATAACCGTTTCTCTTTTTAAAATCAGACGGAAGGAACCGGACTCCGTGTTCCCTTCCAATCTCCTCTCCCAGTGTATTGATCTTCTCTGCATTCTTATGCGGAGAAACGGTCAGTGTCGTACAATACAGCCCGATCCCGAGTCTCTCGGCCGCTTCTGCCGCTTCCTTCAGCCGCATTCGAAAACACTCCGTGCATCGAAGTCCTCCCTCCGGTTCCGATTCCAGACCGGAAACCATCTGCAGATAACGGTCATGATCATAATCCGGAATGACGATGGACACATCCTCTTTCAGTCCCAGAGCATTGATGATCTTTCTCTGATAATGCAGCCGTTTGTCGTTTTCCTCCGGAGGCCAGATATTCGGGTTGTACCACAAGAGCGTCACTTTATAATACTGGGTCAGATACTCCAGCACATAACTGGAGCAGGGGCCACAGCATGAATGGAGGAGCAGCTCAGGCCGCTCCCCATGTAATGATTCGATCTCTTTATCCAGTTTTAACTGATAATTTTCGCTCATGTTCGTTCAGCGTTTTTTCTTCTTTTTCTTCTTGCGGTTCCGGTTTGGATTCAGTCTCGGCTGAGGGGCAGGGGCAGGAACAGGCTCCTCCACAAATCTCACCGGTGTCGCTTCCGTCTGCTGGATGATACGGTCCATATTATCCAGCACGGCGTCCATGTCGAGATCTTCCTTCGGTTCCTCTTTCATCAGGCTGGCCAGCTTCTCATCAACATCATCGATGGTTACTTCCTCGATTTCTTCCTCCGGCATCTCCTCGTACACTTCGTCGATGGAATCCAGCACCGCATCCGGTTCCTCCGGTAGCTCTGCCTGCTCACTGTCGGCATCGGACTGATAGGAATCATTATCTTCTTCCGTTTCCTCGATGTATGGTTCCTCTTCCTGATCCTCAGTCAGATCCAACACGATAAGGGCTGCGGTACGGATCAGCGGTGTGGACTGATACCAACCGGCTTCATCGCCTTCATTCTCGGCTTCATATTCCGTCGTTCCTGCCGCCGATATGGGAAGGGGCTCAACTTTCTCTTCCGGAACGGTTCCCGTCTTCTCCTGAATATCCGTCAGAAGATCCTGGATCCATTTTTCATCATCCTCTTCCGGCGTCAGAGCAGGCTCTTCTTCCTCGCTCTCATCCTCCCTCTCCAGTTCTTCAAACATCGTCACGGGAATTGTTTCTTCCAAGATACTGGAAGAGGAAATGACTACGTTCTCTTTTTCGTTTTCTTCGAGCTCCGCTTCCAGAGCGGACAGTTCTTCGGCAATGTCCTCCTCAGGAAGTTCCGCCGTTTTTTCCGAATCAATTGATTCCGGTTCTTCCGGCGTTTCCAAATCCATCGATTCCTCCGGCATAAACTCCGGAGCATTTTCTTCCGGTCCCTCCAGATCCATCGGTTCCGGCTCCTCCGGCATGAATTCCGGAGTATTATCTTCCGGTTCTTCCAGATTCATCGCTTCCGGTTCCTCCGGAATAAACTCCGGAACATTTTCTTCCGGTTCTTCCAGATCCATCGGTTCTTCGATCTGATCTTCGGTCAGTGGCTCTTCCCAGTTCCGGTCAATGGATTCCAGTTCTTCTTCCACTTCCAAAGCATCTTCAAGAAATGGCTTTTCCAGCACCGGTTCCTCTTTCGCGACCGGTTCCGATTCCCCTTTAAACCTGCGGAACCACTCATCTTCTTCCTGCTGACGAAGAAGTTCATTGTCCGCCTCGGACCGCACTCTTACTGTTGGAGTCGGTTTTTCCTTCATGGAAGATGGAGCGGACGGTTTCTTCACCGTTTCCGGTTTCACTTTCTCCATCGCAGCCGGTTCCGGCTGCGGTTCCCGAGTCCGCTCATGATGATCCGAGGGACTGTTTTGATTTTTAATCTGGGTCTGTCCTCGATACTTGTTAAACATGAACAATCTCCAATTCAGATATAATACAAATACTTTTTCCCACACTAAATTAACATGATAATATCACAAAACGAGGCAATAATAAACAGCAAGCTCACTGAAACCATTCACGAGCTTGCTGCAATTATTATATTGTCATTGGGTTACTGTTCCGCAATCGAATCACTGGAAATTTCTTCCGCTTCCTGACGACGCGACGTCTCTCCGGCCTTTCTTCTAGGATCCACGCGGTCCGCTACCACGAAAAGATAACCAACCAGCAGTGTCAGATAATAGGTTGCCAGACGCCATACCAGCATACTCATCGTAATGTGTCTTCCAAACAGGCCGCGGTATACCATCATATATCCGCCTTCGCTGGCACCGGCAGCGCCGGGTGTAGGAACCAGACTGGCGCCAATATAGAGGAGCACCTGCAGAAACATGACACGGTAATAGGGCTGGCCGGACATACCGAAGCCGCGGTAGGAACAGTACGCCACTGACATATAGGCGATGCATTCCAAAAAAGCGCACCCTAATGTATACGCAATGAGTTTCTTGTTTTTGGAACCTTCCACATACGCGGTATGGTACTCATCCACGAACTGATTCAGCTTCTCGATGGCATGTGTGGGTTTCAGTCCTTTTGAGGTAAAGAGTTCCACCCCAAAGATCCCTTTCAGTACGGTGGTACCGATCCCAGAGATCCATTTCGGTTTTAGTGCTGACAGGGCAACGGCGCCTAATGCAAGTATCTGAAGAAAAAGTCCCAGCATCAGGAATGGTACCCATGCGGCACCGGAATCCAGAAGAACCCGTCTGTAAATCGCAAATCCCAGAATCCCGAGGGATACCAGTGCGATCTTCCAGTACATATATACCATGCAGATCACAGAGGTGGACGTTCCGGCTGAGATCCCTCTCTTATGCATGTGATAGATTTGAAACGGCTGTCCGCCGGACGCCAGTGGTGTAACCGCAGAATAGAAGAAGCCCAGCATCGTTGTTGTCAGGCTGTCCCGAAAAGGCTGCGGACATCCGAACGACTGCGTCACGAGCATGTATTTCAGCGCATCTAACACATAGTAAAGCAGCATACACCCGATCAGGGCCAGAAGCCATTCCGGTTTCATGGAAGCGAATGCTGTCACGACCTGTTCATGATCCAGCTCCATCATCACATAGATTGCCAGCAGCACGGTGCAGACAATCAGGATAATGACAACCCATTTATTTTTTCTCTTATCTGATGACATTACAGTTTACCCAAGTAAGAATACAGTTTTTTCATTCGAGATTATAGCAAAGGGCATATAGGTAGTCAAATACAGAGCCCTCTTTCCTTCCACCGCTGCCCTTCCTTATTCTCCCTCTTCGGATCCATGGACGACCCCCTCCCCACGATGATTTTGATTCGTCCTCCTTGACGCATCATCTCAGGATTGCTATCATTATCATAATAATATAAGAGGAGTTCCAGTCATGGATTCACGTACTAGCAAAATCAATTACTATCTGGATATTGCGGATTCCGTTTCCGAACGAGCCACCTGTCTGAGAAGAAAATACGGTGCGATCATCGTTCGTAATGATGAGATCATCTCTACCGGTTATAATGGCGCCCCTCGCGGACGTCTCAACTGCTCCGACATCGGAAAATGTGCCCGGGAAGCCATGCATATCCCTTCCGGACAGCGTTATGAGCTCTGCCGGAGCGTGCACGCGGAAGCCAACGCCATTATTTCCGCATCTCGCCGTGATATGATCGGTGCCACGATTTATCTGGCCGGTCGCAGCGGAAAGGACAATTCTCTTCTGGCGGATGCCATGTGCTGCTCCATGTGCAAACGCATGATCATTAACGCCGGTATTGAACAGGTCATCATCCGTGTGGGAGAAGGCCCGGAAGATTACATCACATTAAACGTCCAGGAATGGATCGACGATGACGATTCTCTGTTTAAGGAACTCGGAGAGATCCCGATATAACAGCAAATAATATTGAAACCCAACTGCAAACGATGTTTGAACACATCACAGCAGTTGGGTTTTTTTCAGTTGTCTTTGATCCATTCGTCTTCGCTGACGGGGATCTCACTGCGCGTAGGAACCTGCTCCGGATGAACGTCACTCGGCTGAACGATTCCGGTCGTGATAGGCTGCGTTTCCACATTGTCCTTGATAAAAGACTCTGCCGTTTCCAGGGGGTCCTGTTCTGTTCCCTTCATTGCAGTCTGAGAGCTGCCTGAATTCTCTTTTGAAGAATCTTCCGCTTCCTTCCCCTGTTTTCTGGACAGCTTTTCATCCCGGCGTTTCTGATTGAGATCCTTGAGCTGCATGTTCCATTTATTGAACACAGAGAACAGCGGCCAGGAGAACAGCGCAAATACGATGAGGATCAGTGCGCCTTTGAAGTTCAGCGGTGTCAGCGTAAACCACTTGGGGATCACGAAATAACAGAACGCATAGACGACCGTCACTCCTCCAAACATCACTTTGCGGATGGTATTAAAGGGCTGGCTGGTACGGAACACCATCATCAGTCCCACGATACCCATGACACCGGTGCAGATCGTACTGAGAAGTCCGTCATTGATGTCAAAGGCAAGATAGAACAGCATGATCCCGAGAACCAGAACAAGATCCGTCATCGCCGTGGGTAATGCGCGGTGGATCACGTTTCGCAGGAACCGTCCGCTGATCAGATTCTCATTGGGTTCCAGAGCCAGAACGAAGGACGGGAATCCGATGGTCAGTCCGTTTACCAGCGCCATCTGTGCCGGTGAGTACGGATACGGCAGCGTAAAGATCAGTGTGATCAGTGCCAGGCAGAACGTAAAGATGTTTTTCCAGAGGTACAGGGACGCAGACAACTCGATATTATTGATGACCCGGCGTCCTTCCGCCACAACGGAAGGCATGGATGCAAAGTTGGAGTCCAGCAACACGATATGAGATGCCTGACTTGCCACATCACTGCCGGATGCCATGGCGATGGAGCAGTCCGCTTCTTTCAGCGCCAGCACGTCATTGACACCATCGCCCGTCATGGCGACAGTATGTCCGTGATCCTTCAATGCCAGCACCAGCTGTTTTTTCTGATCCGGCGTCACACGGCCGAAGACAGTAAACCGGTCTGCGGCATCATGAATCTCCTCTTCGGTAGTCAGGGTACGGGCATCCACATACTGATGGGAATTGGGGATCCCTGCCCTTCCGGCAACTTCCGCTACCGTAGCGGGATTATCTCCGGAGATGACCTTGACGGTGACTCCCTGCTTCTCAAAATAGGCAAAGGTATCGGGGGCTTCGTCCCGGATCTTGTTGGAGAGAAGAATCAGCGAGATGGGGATGACCTTGCCGGTCAGTGTCTCATCGTCCAGTGTTCCTTCATATTCTGCCAGCATCAGCACACGGCAGCCCAGAGAGGAATAACGGTCCACCGGCTCATCGTACCGTTTTTCGCAGAAGCCGCTCTGGATGATCTCCGGGGCTCCAAGAAGGTAGGTCTTGCCGTCAGTGAAAGTGGCTCCGCCATACTTTTTCTTGGAAGTAAAGGGCATGATCCGTGCGGCTTTTCTGGATGCCTGTCCGGTGTAATACTTTTTCAGCGCCACCATGGTATCGTTGTCCGCCTGCATGGCGAAGGTGTAGTTGGACATGAGCTGTTCCACATATTCCATGGAATACTCTGCCTCCAGAGGCACCGTATTCTCAACGATCATCTTGTTTTCCGTGATGGTACCGGTCTTATCCACACAGAGCACATCCACTCGGGCAAGCGTCTCGATACAGTCCATATCATGGACCAGTGTTTTTCTCTGTGCCAGACGGATTACACCTGCCATCAGAGCGATGGAAGTCAGAAGATACAGTCCTTCCGGGATCATCCCGATGATGGAACCGACGGTGGACGTGACTGCGGTAGCAACATCCCGTCCCAGCCATGTGTATTCCTTGATGAACATGATCGCCGCAAGGGGGATCACAAAAATGCCGATCCATTTGATGAGGTTCGTCAGAGACCGCATCATTTCCGACTGGCGTGCCGGTTTTGCCTTTTTCGCTTCCAGCGTCAGTTTCGCGGCAAAGGAGTCCGCGCCCACTTCCGTCAGACGTGCCCGGCAGGTACCGTTGATAACGAAGCTTCCGGACATCAGTTTATCCCCGGTGTTTTTCAGGATCTCATCAGATTCTCCGGTGATCAGCGCTTCATTGGCATGGACCGAACCCTGAATGACCACGGCGTCGGCATAGATCTGGTTGCCGGCGGAAAACTCCACCACATCGTCCCGAACGAGTCGGGCAGTATCCATTTCCAGTTTCTTCCCTTCCCGGATGACCTGGGCTTTGGGTGCTGCCAGGATACTCAGTTCCGACAGCGTCTCCTTCGCCTTCAGCTCCTGATAGATACCGATCAGGGTGTTGACGATAATGACGCCCATGAATGTCAGATTCAGCCACTGCTGTACCGCAATGACCGCCAGAGCAAGGATAAAGAAGATCAGGTTGAAGTAGGTAAAGGTATTATCCAGGACGATCTGTTTGGTCGTTTTGCTGGGAGGATCCACCGGAGTGTTCACCCACCCGGCCATCTCGCGGGCACGGACCTGGGATGCAGTGAGGCCAAACTCAGGAGTGGATTCCACTACTTCCACCGGTCTTCTGGCGGGAAGCTCCGGTTCCTCTATTTTCTTTTTAAGAAATGACTGAGACAAACTCTCAACCTCTTTTCGTTGTTTTCCGTTCGATGTATTGTAGCACATCTTTTCTAACTTGGACATCAAAGAAAAACCGAATCTACGAGATTTAACAGATTGTTTACACCGTGCAAGAAAAAAACAGCACCTGTTCCCCAAATAGGGAAAGGTGCTGTAATCACTGTTTTTTAGTCTTCCGGCCACGGAGTCATTCTTCCCCGGTCCACCAGCCAGGCATGCTTCGCCAGACGGGCCATGGGCGTATCTTTCAGCGAATCGGAATAGAAGTTTTCAATGGGGGTATCCCCGTACTCTGCCCGGTATCGAGCGACCTTGGCGTCCCGGTTATTATTCGCGCCGTAGATCTTTCCGGTAGCAGGATCGGTCGTCGTGGCGATGAGCGCAAATCCCAGCCGGCGTGCCGGTTCTTTTAACGTGATATCCGGGGATGCGGAAATGATCAGGTCGTCCGGCTGCTGCTGCTTAAAATACCACGGTTCAAAGTGATCCCAGTTATCATCCCAGAACCGCTTCACCAGAGCGTCCACATCATCCACATCTTTCAGAAATGCCAGCAGCTTTTCCTTCAGGTCTTTGATCGTGGCTTTATGCAGAAGTTTCTTGATGGAAACGATCACAACTGCCGGAAAATGCTTCAGCATCTTCAGCGGATGATGGCGCCAGCAGTACATTATGAACAGAAATGTAGAGTCCGGGTAAAAGATGGTCTTGTCAAAATCGTATACATTCATATTCTGATTTCCTTCCGGGAAAGTTTATCCGATATTGGAATAATCCACTGTAAGATCCGGACCTTCAAAGGATCCGTTCAGTTTGGATATCACACGGTCATATTCCACCGTATCTTTTTCATACCGCATCGGGCAGTAGTCATTGATTCCCTCCGTGCTGGAGAGGCAGCACGGGATGACCTTCACAGCGCTCACTTTAAGACGGGTCCCCTTTCCTTCCGTCAGGACCAGTTGAACGATGGCCGTGTCCCTGTCCCGTGGAGACGTATTGCCGCCGAAGGAGAAATTGCCCATGCTGTACAGGATCACGGAATCCTTATAGGTTTCCATCTTCTGCAGTACATGCGGATGACTTCCGTACACCACGTCCGCGCCCTGTTCCACCGCATAGTGGGCGATCTGGTCCTGCACTTCCGTGATCTGATAGGATCCCTCCACACCCCAGTGGAAAGCGCAGATCACAAAAGAAGCCCCCTGATCCTTCAGGTTGTCGATAGCAGTCTTCACCATTTCCTCCGTGGGAGACAGATGGTTATAGCAGCAGTAGATACCGACCTTGTGTCCGTCCAGAGAAAACAGATAGGTCTCGTTGTCGCTGCGGTGAGGCACTCCGGCAATGTCCAGTGCCATATCCGTATCCACTCTGCCGTTATCCGCGAAATCATCCCGGTGATTGTTGGCGGTGGTTACGAAATCGATGCCGCCGGCGGGAAGGATCCGCGCATAATCAGAGGGTGCCTTGAAGGCGAAGGTGCCGTCCGAAACCAGCCCCACCCGATCGGAGAACGTGCATTCCAGATTGGCGATGGTATAGTCATCGGCCTTGAAAATCTCCGCGACATTTTTAAAGGGATAGTTGTAGTCGCCGTTTACCTTGTTAATGAAATCATTGTTGTACTGACTGGATGCCAGCGTGCAGTCCCCTATGAAGGAGATCGTCCAGTGTAGTTCTTCCGTTTCTTCCGCTTTCTCTGCAGAAACATCCTCGGAAGATACTTCCTCCGGCTCCTGCATTGTCAGCTCAAACGCACGGGAGGTCATGTCTATTCCGAACAGTCGAATGCTCATGATGTATCCCAGTGCAATGATGCCGAGGGTCAGAACGATCATGGATATTACCCGCAAGACGGTCTTCATAGCGAACCTCCTGATTTACATAATATTAATTTATTATATATAATGTAAACTGAATGCGCAAGACCGGAACGGACAGTTCGTCTTGCAAGTTTCCGGATCTGACAGTATAATCGGCACCATGGATAATATGAGAAAACAATCGGGAAAAATGGCATTATGCGGGATGATGGGTGCACTGGCCGCTCTTATCATGACAGTTGGTGGATTTATCCCCGTTGCGACTTTTCTCAGCCCCATGATCGCGGCAGCCTGCCTCATCCCGGCTCTGGTGGAATACGGAGCATCTACTGCCCTGGTATCCTATGCTGCAGTGGCAGTACTGGCCCTGATCCTTTCTCCGGACAAGGAAAGTGCATTCCTCTACGCCTTTCTGGGATGGTGGCCGGTGATCATTCCTCCCATGAGCAGGATCCGGATAAAATGGTTCCGCATTCTGCTGAAGCTGCTGATGTTTTTCTGCATTACGTGCCTTGCCTATTATCTCATGATCGCCGTACTGGGGATCGGAGATATGGCGCAGGAGTTTCGGGAATACACCATTGTTTCTCTCGTTTTTCTCTTCGTGGCCGGTTCCGTCACATTCCTGCTGTGTGATGTGCTCTATCACCGACTGATTCTCCGTTACCGGGATGAGTGGCGACAGAAACTGTGGCGTGGCCACCAATGATTCAACTCACAAAGGAGCAGCATATGTCCGAACGTCCTTATGCAAAAATACAGATCACCGAAAAAGGAGAGCGTGCCCTCCGAGGACGTCATCCCTGGGTCTACAGTGACGAGGTCACGGCTCTGGTTGGCGAAATCCAGAACGGCGATATCGTGGATGTCTATTCCCAGAAATGGCGCTGGCTGGGTGCCGGTTTCTACAATGACCACTCCAAACTGCGGGTACGCATCGTCAGCCGTAACCCCAACGACCGATTCGAGGAATCCTTCTGGGAACGCCGGCTCCGTTACGCCATCGATTACCGTCTCGCAGTCATGGGAGAGGATTTCTCCTGCTGCAGGCTTGTGTTCGGCGAATCCGATGGCCTGCCCGGTCTGACCGTGGACCGGTTTGAAGATATCCTCGTAACGCAGTGTGTCTGTTATGGCATGGAACAGCGCAAACAGGCCATCTACCCCATGCTTGTTTCCATACTCAACGAAAAAGGGATCGAGATCCGGGGGATCTATGAACGTAATGATCTTGCCGTTCGTGCTAAAGAGGGTCTGGAGCAGACCACAGGCTTCTTCCTGGGTTCTGGTGACGGGCATGTGACCATCCGGGAAAACGGAATCCTGTTTGACGTGGACTACTTTCACGGGCAGAAGACCGGATACTTTCTGGATCAGAAATACAATCGGAAAGCCATCTGGCCCATCGCAAAAGATCACCGGGTTCTGGACTGCTTTACCCATACCGGCGCCTTCGCATTGAACTGCGCCATGGCGGGAGCCGCTTCTGTCACCGCGGTGGATGTTTCCGATGAAGCCCTTTCCACCGCACGTCACAATGCAGAGCTCAATGGTCTGAATGTAGACTTTCTCTGTGCTGACGTCTTCGATCTTCTCACGGAGAAGTTTGAGCGGAAAGAGCGGGACTACGACTTCATTATTCTGGATCCTCCCGCGTTCACCAAAAGTTCCTCCACAGTTAAGAA
>CAJOQP010000149.1 GCA_905236515.1 uncultured Oscillospiraceae bacterium
CGCTGACAGCCGGCGATATCCGATACTCCTACGAACGGATCCTAACGGAACCGGACTGCGCCGGTGCGGCGCTTCTTGAAAACATTGCCGGCGCAGAAGATCTGCAGGAAAAAAACGAGAAACACCTGAGCGGCATCGAGATCCTCAGTGATTACAGTCTGAAGATCACGCTGAAGGAGGCCGACGGATCTTTTCTGTCAAAACTGGCATCTCCGGCGGCATCCATCGTAAACCGGAAGAGTGTAGAAAAAGCCGGGAAACACTTCGGAGAGATCCCGGAAGAAACTCCGGGTTCCGGATTCTTCCGCTTTGACGGATGGGACTATGCATCCAAAATGGTGCTGTCCTCGTTTGACGGCTGCTGGAAAGGGGAACCTTCCTGCGAAGGACTGGTTCTGCTCAATGTGGAGGATGAAGAGCATTGCCGGGATATGTTTGAAGGCGGAGAGTTGGACATCCTGGATCTTGACCGGATCTATTCCCAGCAGGAATCCTTCCTGAAGGAAGAGGGAATGGCAGACACCATCGTACGGGCGCCCAGAGAGGAGATCCACTTCATCGTGCTCAACGAATCCGATGAAGTCTTGAAAGACCAGCAGGTCCGAAAAGCTCTGCAGCTAGGTACCGATCGGCAGAAGCTGATGGAAGAGCTCTATGACGGAGAAGGGACACTGCTTCAGGGGATCCTTCCTCCGGGTGTGATCGGATATGATTCCGAGATGGAAGAGATCCCGTATGACAGAGAGGAAGCGAAAAAGCTTCTGGAAGAGAAGGACCCGGAAGAACTGGAGATCCGGATCTGCTGTCCGGAGAGCGCCAATGATACGGAAGTAAAGCTTTATCAGCTCCTGAAGGAGCAGTGGGAGGAACTGGGATTTACAGTTAAGATCAAGAAGCTCAGTCTGAAACAGTTCGGAAAGGATCGGGTGGAAGGAACACTGCCGGTATTCCGCGGCACTTACGCCGGAGTGATCAATGATCCCGGCGAATATCTGGAATTCTTCTTTGGCAGCGAGGAGGCATCCCGGACATACAGTCTGTGTTATTCGGATCGGACCGCCATTGCCAGAGTGAAAAAAGCCCGCACCATCGTGGATGCGGCAGAGCGAACGGAAGAGTATCATGCCTTGGAAAAACAGATTGTTCAGGAGGATGCGGCATGGATCCCGCTGTTTTCCAGAAACCATCTGTTTGCGGTGAATCCGGCCGTCAGAAATTTTGTTCCTGCCTGGCTGGGAAATGATATGACCATATATAACAAAGTGACTGTGAACCGGGAACGGGGCACGAAATGAAGAAATCCCCTGACCTCGGTCAGGGGATAAGTTGTTATTCGCCTTTTTTGATCGGGAGCCACCAGGTAAAACCGAAGGCCAGACAGTTGGGAAGTGCAGTAGAAACAGGAATATCATGATCTTTGGCAACTTTCCAACCAACGACCAGGAACTCCAGCGCATGAATGCCCATCAAGAGCAGAAGCGGCTGGGGTTTTTTCTTTGCCAGACAAAACGCTCCGATCGAATACAGCAGGACGCAATGGACCTTTCCGTTGGGATCATTCAGGATCTTATTCATAAGAACACCTCCAATTGTTTGTTGCCTTCATTATAGGAGTTCCTAAAAAGAGACGCAATATTCACGGCAAAAAAACGGGATCTGCATACAAAAATAGCACTTTCTTTTTTGTGCAGGATGTGGCATGCTAATGGCGGAAAACACATTTGAGAGGCAAGCTATGAAACAGATACTCCTTATCGCCACCGGCGGAACCATTGCATCCAAATCAACACACAGCGGACTGTCCCCCAAGATCTCTCCGGAAGAGCTTCTTACCTATGTTCCGGAAGCGGAAAAGCTTTGTGAAATCGAAGTGATTCAGCCGTTCAATCTGGACAGCACCAATGTCCGACAGGAACACTGGCTTCAGCTGGAGAAGGTCATTGAGGAGAATTACAGCCGATTTGACGGATTTGTGATCTGTCATGGAACGGATACCATGGCCTATACATCGGCGGCACTGTCTTATCTGATACAGAATAACCGCAAGCCCATTGTTGTCACGGGTGCGCAGCGACCCATCGATCTTGCCATAACTGATGCAAGGGCGAACCTGCTGGACAGCATCCGATTCGCCTGTGATGATCGTGCACACGGTGTGAATATCGTTTTCGGCGGCACGGCGATCTCCGGAACCCGGGCAAAGAAAGAGAGGACGAAAAGCTTTAATGCTTTTTCCAGCATCAACTATCCGGACATCGCCATCATTCAGGATCAGAGAATCGTATTCTATATTGATGATAAAGAGCTGCTTATGGAACCAGAGAAGTTTTACCATGAGATGGACTCCCGGGTATTCCTGCTGAAGTTGATTCCGGGCAGCGACGGGAAGGTGCTGGAACATCTGTTCGATGCCTATGATGCGGTGATCATCGAATCTTTCGGAGTAGGAGGGATCCCCACGTACGGCGATGATTATTTCCAGGAACAGATCCGCCGTTTCGTGGATGCGGGAAAAATGATCGTGATGGCGACGCAAGTAACACATGAAGGCAGTGATATGTCGGTGTACCGTGTTGGCCAGATTGTAAAGAATACCTACCGGCTTCCGGAATCCTATGATATGACGCTGGAATCCACCATCGCCAAGACCATGTGGATCCTGGGACAGACCAGAGATCCGGAACAGTTCCGGGAACTGTTTTATCAGACCATCAATCACGATATGCTGTTTTCGCCGATGGACGGGGAAACCATAGAATAGAAACCAGAAACCGGAGATCCGCGCATAAGACGAAGGAGATCCGGTTTTTTCAGAAGGAGACACAAGAATGCCATTTACGATTATTCGTCAGGATATCACACGAGTTCAGGCAGATGCCATTGTCAATACAGCAAACCCTGATCCTCAGTATGGAGAGGGGACGGATTATGCGATCTATCAGGCAGCGGGAGAAGAGCAACTGCTGGAGGAGCGCAGGAAGATCGGAAAGATCACTCCGGGGGAAGCTGCGGTAACACCGGCTCTGGCACTTCAGGCTAAATACATCATCCACACTGTGGGACCGGTCTGGCAAGGGGGAGAATCCGGTGAGATGGAGACCCTGGCTTCCTGTTATCGGAAATCTTTGTATCTGGCGGAAACACTCCGTTGTAAAAGTGTTGCGTTTCCACTCATCTCGGCGGGAACGTATGGCTTTCCCAAAGAACAGGCGCTTCAGATCGCACTGGACACGATCCGGGATTTTTGCCGGGAATCGGAGATGAATGTTATCCTGGCGGTGTTCAATAAGGACGCATTCCGTCTGTCATCTGAGCTCCTGGATGATGTCAAACAGTATGTGGAAGACCACTACGTGGAAGAAAGATGGGGAGAAGCGCATCCGTTCACCTCCATGAACATGGCGCCGTCCTACTCTATGCCGGAGGCGGCAATCAGTGCACCACCGAAAGAGAGACGGCGGAAAGCATTTGGACCCAGAAAAAAAGAGAGACGAAAAGAAGTTGACAAACCGAAAGAGATCAGCATCGAGGAAACAGGGATCTATTCTTCCGTTACAGGCGGATTTGCGGATTTGGAGGAACATCTCGAGATCAAAGTCGGAGAGAGCTTTCAGGAGATGCTTCTTCGCCTTATCGACGAGCGGGGACTGACCGATACACAAGTATACAAAAAGGCAAATATCGACCGCAAACTGTTCTCCAAGATCCGCTGCAACCCGGAGTACCATCCCAGCAAAAGGACCGCCCTGGCACTGGCTGTTGCGCTGGAACTGAATATGGATCAGACGGTGGATCTCCTGTCCCGTGCGGAGCTGGCCTTTTCTCCCAGTCGTGAGTTCGATCTTATCGTGCGGTACTGCATCGAGCGTCAGATCTACGATGTCATGGAGATCAACGCGATCCTGTTCGAGTACGATCAGCCGCTGCTGGCCTGATGAAAAAATGTCGCCCTGAAGGCGACCAAATGCCGATCTGTATCCGCTATCCTTGAAGTAACAAAACTTCAAGGAGGAAACAGACATGAAAAAAGGACTGACAGAACTGGTGATCATCCTGGACCGAAGCGGCTCCATGAGTGGACTGGAGAAGGATACCATCGGTGGTTTTAACAGCATGATCCAGCGGCAGAAACAGGAGCAGGGAGAGGCTCTGGTCACCGTAGTGCTCTTTGACGATCGGGATGAGGTGCTGTACGACCGCGTCGATATCGGGAAAGTGGAACCCATGACTGAGCAGCAGTATTATGTGCGCGGATGCACGGCGCTGCTGGACGCCGTCGGCGGAGCGATCCATCATATTGCCCACGTGCACAAGTACGCCCGGGAAGAGGATGTGCCGGAGAAGACCCTGTTCATCATTACGACAGACGGCATGGAAAATGCCAGTCAGCGGTACACCTACGATAAGGTGAAACGCATGGTAGAGCACGAAAAAGAGAAATACCACTGGGAATTCATGTTCCTCGGAGCCAATATCGATGCCGTCGATGTTGCCGGTCGGTTTGGTGTGGCACCGGATCGCGCGGTGCGTTATGAAAACGATCCGGAAGGCGTGAACCTGAATTATGAGGTAATGTCCGATGTGATCAGTTATGCACGAAGCGCAGGTTCACCAAAAGAGATGTCTAGGCGGCTCAACGATGCAAAACCTCTTGGAAGGATCCGCGAAGATTATAAAAAACGTCATAAAAAGTGAGAAGCAAAGACGCAGGACTTCCAGTCCTGCGTCTTTGCTTGGTTCAATATAAATAAAGGGAACGATTATCGATCATATTCTCCGAATTCACATCCGATGTTTTCCGCAAGAATCGTGTCGATGAGAGTTTCTTTTCCGAGACTGCGTTTGTACAGCTTCAGTACACCGGTGCCGGTGCCGCCGTTCCAGAGACGGTTGTGCCGCTTCAGTCCGGTAGGCGCTTCGTAATTGATGTTCAGCATATCCTTCTTCTCACATACGATCCGTGTATCCAGCTTGGCCGTTGCGGTGGTCTGGATCACATGCCAGTAGATCTCATTTTCGGTCTCCCAGCAGTCGAATTTGGTGCCGGAGAGAGTCCAGAATTTGGAGAAGTTGAACTCATAGTTCTTGCCTTCGTACCAAAAAGCGCCCAGGAGCTTGCGGTTCAGCGCAACGAAGAACACTTTGGGACGTCCGCCGCCGATGTTGAACACGCTGTCCTCCAAGTATTTGCCTTTTCGCTCACTGAACAGCTTGTTGGAGGATAACCACACCCAGGGGCTTGTAAAATCGCCGCCCCAGTTCTTGTCGGAATAACCGTTGCAAGTTTCCGGCTTGATGATGTATTTTACTCCGTTGAGGATGATCTCACCTTTGAATTTGGATTTCATTCCTTCTGCATGCCAGAACATCTCGAAGGCGTTGATGTCGCGGAAGAATTTGCTGGCGCCGTATCCGACATGGAAAGCGACCTTCTTGTCGATCTCGAATTCCCAGCTGATGGATCCGGCATCCGTCATCCATTCCGGATGTGCCGCAGCTTCTTCGGCGGAGACACTGATGCTTCCTTTGGTGAACGTCTCGCTGCAGTAACAGTCTGCTGCGCTGATCTCATAGGGAGCGTCTGCGTGAACATTGACGTCTTTCCAGGCAAAGAAACGATGGAGCTGGCCATGATCTTCTCCCCAGAATCCTGCGTTGACCATCAGATAGGAGGGGCGCTGGTTTCCTCTCTGAGCATCGGAAAGATGCCAGACGAGCTTTGGCTCATCCTCTGCCAGCGCGGGGTTGCAGGTAAAGAACTCCACATAGAACGGTTTCTCTTCGCCGGTCTCCGCGTTTTCTGCAGTGAGAGAATGCCACCACCAGTCATATCCTTTTTTGGCAAGTGGTCCGCGGAGCATCCATTGATCTCTGGTGATATCGCTACGATTAGCCATAAGAGCCTCCTTCTGTTTCTCTTATCAAACGACAAATCACACATTAATCCCTTAATTTATTATATCAAGAAAACAAAGAAATAAAAGATAAAAATGGACAAAATTGTAAAAATGTACAAACAATTTCCATCCGGCATACGAAAAACTCCCTGTTCCAGGCACGTCTGGAACAGGGAGTATGATTTTTAGATCAGATTATTTATTTTTTTAAAAAACTGATAAAGGCAATAACTACGAGACCGCAGTCAATCACAGTTGCGCCAATCAGAACGGCTAAAGCGCCGCCGGAAATTGTAGCCATAAGTCAAACCTCCTTAAATCCAGCCGAGGCAGGCGCAGATGATAATAAGGATCACATCGAATCCCAGAATACCTCCGGTGACCGCTGCCGCCTGCTTCACGGTGGGCCGATCGTGGACATAGAATGCCGTGGCGAAGAACGGAAGGTAGCCGATGAGCCAGAGGATCCATGGGAATTTGCGCTGCCAGAAAGACCATTCCCAGGTGAGCACACCGCAGTAATTCAGGAAGCATTCGATGATTACGGCAAGTGTGGTCAGAATAATACAGTAAACGATACGGTTGTTGATTCCGAGGATCTTTGCTTTGGGATCCTTTGGAAGCATAAGACAGCAGGTGATACCCATGATCAGAAACATGAATGAGATTTCGATGTTATAGCCGATCATCAGTAGCCATGCCGTATTTCCGACCCCGACAGGAGTGCCCCAAACAGGAGCATACCCGCTGATAAAGCAGATCATGGAATTCCAGATCTCGTTGAAAATGTCGACGCCCCAAAGCGCAAAGCCCGCCAGAACGACGTGGTAATGCTTCTCACTGAGCTCCTTGGTGACGATATACATCACAATGAGCAGAAGAGGAATGATGTACCAGTGCATGGTCTGAGTCGGATCACGCAGAATGTTCAGCGCCGACTGGGTGTATTCCGAATAACCAGACAAAAAACTCCCTCCTTTAGTCCGAGTGGATCTAAACTGCTGTGAGTGTGCAGTTCGGATTAGATTTCTTTTCTTCCCGGTATGGAATGTTGGGTGAAATTACATCTTTCGCGGACAATATGGAGAGGGTTTCAAAGATTATGCGCGAAAAATGTGATTTGCGCCTTCGATTCCTTTGTCAGTATCAGTATATACCATATCCAGCAATAAAAATACCTTTTTTTACCAAGATCCGACCCTCCTGGAGGATCGTGTCTGAGTAAAAAACACCACCGCGGAGCAGCATTCCACGGTGGTGTATGTGTTTTTCTATCCGGTAAGGCTCATCGAGCACCGGATCTATGAAGCTTTTTCTGCAACCAGTCTTTTCCGTCTACAAAGCGGGAGACAATGTAGCAGGAAACATAGTCTCCTGCCGCATTGACCATCGTTGCGGGAGGATCTACAAGGTTGCCGAGAGCCAGTGCAATCGGATAAGCGACGGCTAGCTGATCCGGGAAGAAGATGGTGCACAGCACCAGCTCGCCCGTACCGCCGCCACCGGGGATGCCGGACATGGCGACCGAGGAGAACACCGCCACGATAATGGCGAGAATTGCACGGCCCGTACCGAAGTCCTGACCGAACATGCCGAACAGGAATGCGACCTTGATAATGGCACTCATGGCGGAGCCGTCC
>CAJOQP010000150.1 GCA_905236515.1 uncultured Oscillospiraceae bacterium
CAACTACGGATACTTCCTGCCCCGAGTGGCGGAAGATCAGGCAGAAGTGGGAACGAAGATCCCGGTGGGCGACGCAAAGCCCGGCGACTTGATCTTCTATGCCCGGAACGGATACATCTACCACGTGGTGATGTATGCCGGAGACGGACAGACCATTGAAGCTCACTCCAGCGCAACGGGTATCATCCGCGGCACGGTGAATTATGCCAATGCGGTATGGGCCACGCGGGTGCTGAAGGACGTGGAAGAGTTCTCGGCGGATATCAACGAGCAGAACGCCACGGAAGATATGTACGGACAGGATCTGGGTGAATTCAAGATCACCTACTACTGTGCCTGCGAGATCTGCTGTGACGTGGAGACAGGAATCACTGCTACCGGCGCACCGGTGGTACAGGGTGAGACCATCGCGGTGGATCCCCGCGTGATCCCCTACGGAACGAAAGTGATCATCAACGGTCACGTGTTCACGGCAGAGGACTGCGGCGGAGCCATTAAAGGAAACCGCATCGATATCTATGTGGATGATCACGCAACGGCTCAGGCCCTGGGCGTCAATCACTACCACGTATATCTGACAAAATAAAAAAGAAGATGAGCCAATGCTCATCTTCTTTTTTTGTGGTGCGTTACCATCCGCCGCCGCCACCGCCGCCGAATCCGCCGCCGGAAAAACCGCCGCCGGAGAAGCCGCCGCTGTAGCCGCCGCCGGACGAGGAGGAACCGCCGCTCCGGCTCTCCGGTACTGAATGGACACAGCAGTCATTGACCATATGAAGTGCCCACCAGGCTGAATAGCTGAAATCACCGTCATGCCGGTACCAGTCCGGTGCCTGCAGAGGAATGTCGGTAAACTTTCTCGCCCAGCGCGTTTGCAGTCCCATGACGGCCGCGTAGGGAAGGATACGGTAGAAGTACTGCGGATTCTCATCCGAGAGCCTTTTAAGCTGGTCGTATTCCGCTACACGGATAAAATTGCGGAACCCGAGAATCCGTCCCTGCAGTGCTGCACTCTTGGTGGTGTAAGAGGTCATGAAAACGGTAGACACCGTAACGATCACGATACCGGCAATAAAGACCAGCAGTGCCCAGAACGGGATCAGTCCAAGCAGGGAAGAAATACTCAACAGTGCTCCTGCAGCCACAAGAAATCCTCCGAGGATGGAGCGGATCACTGTGCGGGACAGGGAGTGGGAATGACGATAGCCATAGGCATGGAGCAGAATCAGCAGACCGATAAATGCGAGCATGACTCCGAGGAATATCTCCGGCCCTGAAGTTGTGCTGAGCAGCATTGGAAGAAACAGGATGACCATCATGGAGATAAACCCGACAACGGTACCGATTGCGGCTGAAGAACGGAAGATCTTCTTGTCTTCACCGGAATAATGATTCATCAGCTGCTTTCTGGCAGAATCTACGGTAGGGCCGTATTTGGCGGGAAGCTTGGAAGTCTTTACAGTATCTCCGTGCCCGAACAGTCCGTTGAACAGAGTGACCGCAAAATCCGGTTCTGAAGAAGGAATGGGTTTGAGCTTTGCCAGTTCAAAATCATCCTTCTTTTTCGTTTCACGGATCTCCAGATAGCCTTTGGATGCAAAGTAGAGGATCATGCTCATGAAATCCGTGTCATCAGCCATGCCGTCGATGACGTACCCGATCTCCAGCGGTGTCATCCCGTCCGGAGGATTGAATTCGACCGGTTTCACCAGATGAGGATCTCGTCCGAGAAGGAACCAGAGAAGGAGCATCAAAGCGGAAAGAATCCCTGTCACAGCGAGGAATATCAGCAGCTTGCTGTGATGTGCCTGCAGGTATGTCATGGATTCCGACCAGTAGTTTTCCGGCAGGTCAGAGGATACAGTCACACCGCATCGGGCCGGGATCTCTGTGCCGGTGAAGACGATGGTATTGCCTTCCACCGCTGTCTGGAACTGGTCCTGGGTACCGGAAAAACCGTAGGATCCGGAATAAACGGCGAGCTTGTTCCAGTCAATGGGATCGGGCAGTGTCAGGGACAGCGAGGAGGAGGCGATGGTAGTCTCCCAGTTTACAGGGAGAAGATTCAGGGAAAGATAATCCATTGCCTTGTCGTCGTCCCGATAGCATACCATATCATAACTGATGGTATAGGTATGGACTCCCAGAAGGACCGAATCGGCATCACCGATACGGATCTCCACTTCATCATTGCTCCATGTTACATCTTTGGGGTATTCCGCTACCCGGATATTCCGGATCTCATAGATCTGCCGATCCATGGGGATATAGCGAAGGATGCCGTGATGTTCGGTTGTGAAGTCCACCGTGATGGTCTCTGTAATGTGAAACGTATGATCCCGGTCTGCCTGTGCAGTAACATCAAATCTTGATGTAGTCATGCCGCCGCTGTCGGCTGCCATGGCGGCAGTCCCGGATAAAAGCAGCAGCACTGTCAGAACAGCAAGAAGACTGCGGACCGCAAGCTTTCTTCGTTTGGGAGAAAAGGTCATGGAAATTCCTCCATTAAAAGCATGAGATCTCAGGAACCGAAATCGACTTTGATCTCATCGCGGTCGCTGACGTCTTCCAGTTCGAACATGGATCGTTTCTCAAAGGAGAACATGTTCGAGACAAAGTTGTTGGGGAAGATTTCCCGCTTGTTGTTGTATTCTTTTACAACGGCATTGTAGTACTTGCGGGAGGATGCGATATCGTCTTCCACGCTCTGAAGCTGACGCTGCAGCTCCAGAAAGTTCTGATTGGCCTTCAGTTCCGGATACTGTTCTGCAACGGCGAACAGAGAGCGGAGGGTGCGGCTGAGTTCATTTTCCGACTGCATCTTATCTGCATCGGAAGCTGCGGCCATGGCGTTTTTTCTTGCTTCTGTGACCTTGATAAGGGTCTCCGATTCATGCTTTGCATAACCCTTGACCGTCTCAACGAGATTCGGGATCAGGTCATGCCGTTTCTTCAGATAGACATCCATGGTGGAGAAGCCTTCATCCACCGTATTTCGGGAACGGATCAGTCCGTTGTAGATGCCGGCGACCCAGATGGCCAGCAGGACGAGAATGATTAAAACAATGATGATTCCAGTCATGTCAGAAACCTCCTGTCATTAGATTAG
>CAJOQP010000151.1 GCA_905236515.1 uncultured Oscillospiraceae bacterium
GCTCCCGGCGCATGGGAGACATCCTTGCCCGGGCCGCTGTGCAGGACTACACCTTAAAAGATAAGATCGGTGAGGATATCACGGATATGACGGTGGGCATCGTCGGCACCGGAAAGATCGCCACAGCCGCTGCCCGGCAGCTGTCGGGATTCGGCTGCACCATCCTGTATTACGGTCATCATGAAAATGAGGAGATGGCCCGGTTCGGCACCCAGGTGTCTCTGGAGGAGTTGCTTTGCCGCTCCGATGCCATCACGCTGCATACCAATGCAACAGATGCCAATCATCACATGATCGATGCCGCCGCCATGGAGAAAATGAAGGACGGCGTCATCATCGTCAACACCGCCCGGGGAAAGCTCATCGATACCGATGCCCTCATCGATGCCCTGGAACGGGGCAAAGTGGGCGCCGCCGCTCTGGATGTACTGGAAAACGAGAACGGTCTGTATTATTACAACCGCATGGGAGATGTCATCGAGAACCGTCAGATGGCCGTCCTCCGCTCCTTCCCCAACGTCATCCTCAGTCCCCATACCGCCTTCTATACGCGAAAGAACATCTACCATATGGTACAGGGATGCTTTGAGGCGGTGGACGCGTGGAACCACGGACGGGAGACGGAACGGGAAGTCTATCCCGACTGAGAAATTATCATATAGCAGCACAAAGGACCTGTGGTTTCGATCACAGGTCCCGTTTTTGTTTTGATTTATTTGTCATACAGGGCATACAGCGCCACATGGTCGTAGATGCATTTCCAGACGCTGTAGGTATCTCCTGTCACTACCAGTGTATGCTCACCGCTGTCGGAGATCTGATAACTGGCGGCGCAGCATCCGGCTTCCTTGACGAATCCCGTCTTGGCGCACCGCACCGTGCCGTGGGTGTCCTTATCCTCGATGCGGCGAAGGAACCAGTTGGAGAGGATGGCCCCTTCCGGCGATTCCTTCATGGGTTTTGTGGTATAGGTATGGGCGGACAGCACCTCCCGGCAGAAGGTGTTCTCCAGTGCCGCCTTCATGATCACCGCCATGTCGTGGCAGGTACTGTAGTGATCCTTGTCGAACAGCCCGACGCAGTTGGTAAAATGGGTGGTCTTCCCGATGCCCAGTTCATTGCATTTGTCATTCATGAGCTTTACAAAGGCCTCCTGGGATCCCGCGGTGTATTCCGCCAGTCCCACCGCCGCATCGGCGCCGGAGGGCAGGATGCAGCCGTAGAAGAGATCCCGGATGGTGGGAGCGTCGCCTTCCACCCATCCCACGGAGGAGAAGTCATTGACATAGGAATAGACCGCAAGATCCGCGTCTACAGGGAAGGTATCCGTATCCAGACGGCCAAGGTCCACCCGTTCCGCCGCCACCAGCACAGTGAGGATCTTCGTCATGGAGGCGGGATTCATGCGCACGTCGGCATCCTTCCGCCCCAGAACCTCGTTGTGATCCAGATCCACCACGATGGCATACTTGCTTCCGAAGGCGTATTTGTCAGGAAACAGATCGTCCCGGATATTCTGAGTGGACTTCGTCTCACGGAAGGTGTATCCGGAGGCAAACTCCGCCGCCTCCCCTTCCGGAGTATCGGGAGTCGCCGCAGCCGCCGGCGCTGCCGTTACGGCAGGTGCTGGCCGGGGCGTCAGGCTGTCAGACACCGCCGGGGTCTGGGAGGTCTCCACCACTTCCTCGGGTAGCTTCAGCCATTCCTGCACCGGAATGGTACGGAGGAAGTCCTCCATAATATGGGTCCCAAGATACTCGTCCATGATCCTTCCTCCCACCAGCAGCAGGACGATGGTGATGAGCAGGATCAGCAGGACGGTGCGTATGGTAAGGAAGACCCTCCGTATCCGGCGGGTCTTCCGGTTTTTATGTGTTCGGCTCATAGTCGTATTTGATCTTTCTGTAGGGTTCTCTGAGATTATTCTACCATGCGGCAGTCCCCAAACTCAACGAAGCAACACATAGTTACAAAAATTTGGAACTTTCTCCAAAAAATGAGCTGCCGCTTTCGCGGCAGCTCGGGGTATTCCATTATTGAGATCAGTCGGCCAGTTTCTTCACCGTGTCCTTCACGGCTCTCTTCACGATCTTCACGCCGCGTTTGACTGCGTACGGTCCGATGTAGAGGAACTTGTCCTCTGCCACACGCATCTTGTTGGCGTCCGGATGGGTCCGGTGCAGATGGATGGCGTCAAACTCACACTTGGTGGTGCACAGACCGCAGCCGATGCAGCGGTTCTCATCCACTTCGCAGGCGCCGCAGCCCAGGCAGCGGGACGCTTCTGCTTTCACCTGTTCCTCGGTGAAGGTGATACGGTCGTTCTGGAACGTCTTTGCCTTCTTGGGATCGTGTGCCACCTGCTGACGGGCTGGACGGTCGAAGCTGTCCACCGGGATCACGATGTTGGATTTATCCATTTCATCGAAATGACGCAGGTTGCGTCCGCGGACCAGAAGCTGTCCTTCATGCACGTAACGGTGCAGGGACTCGGCGCCTTCCCGTCCGGCGGCGATGGCATCGATGGCAAACTTCGGGCCGGTGTATACGTCACCGCCGACGAAGATGTCCGGCTGCATGGTCTGACGGGTCTTCTCATCGGCAAGAGCGATGCCCTTCTTATTGGTGCGCAGATTGCCCACATCCAGGCTGCCCCAGTCTACCACCTGACCGATGGAGGAGATGACGGAATCCACGGGGATGGTCTCAAACTTGCCGGTTCCCACGGGCTTACGGCGACCCTTCTCGTCGGGTTCGCCCAGTTCCATGATCTCCACTTTCAGACCGGTGACCTTGCCCTTGGTGCCCACCACTTCCGCGGGGGCATTGAGGTAACGGAACTGAACGCCCTCTTCCATGGCTTCGGCCACTTCTTCCGGATCGGCAGGAAGCTCGGCTTCACTGCGGCGGTACACGATATAAGTCTCGTTGGCACCCAGACGAACAGCCGTACGGCACACGTCCATGGCCACGTTGCCGCCGCCGATGACGGCACATTTCTTGCCCACTTTGGGCTTTTTGCCCAGATTGACTTCCCGGAGGAATTCCACGCCGCCGAAGACGCCCTTCAGATCCTCACCGGGGATGTTCAGCGGAGCAGACTTCTGGGCACCGATGGCCAGGAAGAATCCCTTGTAGCCTTCGTCACGAAGCTGCTGGATAGTGATATCCTTGCCCACTTCCACGCCGCACTTGAACTCGACGCCCATCTCCCGCAGGACATCGATCTCGGCATTGATGACGTCGCGGTCCAGACGGAAGGACGGGATGCCCATGGTAAGCATGCCGCCGGGGGCCGGGTTGCGGTCAAAGACGGTGACGTTATAGAGCATATTGGCCAGATAATACGCACAGGACAGGCCGGCGGGACCGGCACCGATGACGGCGATCTTCTGCTCGTATTTCTCATAGGTGCTTCTCTTGGGTCTCGGATCCGGGATATAGCGGTTCTCGGCCTTCAGCTCCTGCTCGGCGATGAACTTCTTGATCTCGTCGATGGCCACGGCACGGTCCACCTCCCCGCGGGTGCAGACGTCCTCGCAGTGGCGGTTGCAGATGGATCCGCAGACAGCCGGGAACGGGTTGTCCTGTTTGATGAGTTTCAGCGCTTCCAGATAACGTCCCTCGGCAGCCATCTTGATGTAGCCCTGAACGGCGATGTGTGCCGGGCAGGCGGCCTTGCAGGGAGCGGTACCGGAATCGTAGGTGTTCAGCTGATAGGTGTCGCGGAAATCCGGGTTCCAGCGTTTCCTGGTCCAGATGAGATCATCGGGCAGATCCTGTTTCGGATACTGTACCGGACCGTCTTTGGTGCACAGCTTCTGACCCAGCTTGGCAGCGCCGGCGGGGCAGACTTCCACGCACTTGCCGCAGGCCACACAGCTCTCCTTGTCCACGTGGGCGGTGTAGCAGCTGCGGGACATGTTGGGAGTGTTGTACAGCTGAGAGGTCCTCAGTGCATAGCACACGCCGGGGGCACAGTTGCAGATGGCGAAGATCTTGTTCTCACCGTCGATGTTGGTGATCTGATGGACATATCCGTTGTCCTCTGCCTTCTGCAGGATCTCAATGGCCTCTTCGTAGGTGATGTTCTTGTTGTCCTTGCCGGTCTCGGCACAGTACTGTGCAAACTCGCCGACGCCCATGCACCAGTAGTCCTCCACGTCACCGGAGCCCTCGCCGCGGACGGTCTGGGCACGGCGGCAGGAGCAGATGCCCACGCCGATCTGGCCATCGTATTTCTTCAGCCAGTGGGACAGATACTCGATGCTGGCACCCTTCTGCTCCGCGGGAATGGCTTTTTCCACGGGGATGACATGCATGCCGATGCCGGCTCCTCCGGGAGGTACCATCTGGGTGATGCCGTCCAGCGGCTGATGGGTCATCTCATGGAACATGTCGGATACTTCCGGATGCTCCTTGACGAACCATCCGCGCATGTTCAGAAGCTCGGCGGCGCCGGGGACGAACAGCGGCAGGATGTACTGTTTTTTCTTACTGGGATTCTCCCAGTTGTACTCGAGAATGCCGATGCGGCTCATCTCTTCCATGGTGTCCACCACTTTGCTCTCGGACCAGCCCAGTTTCCTTGCCAGGTCTTCCGGGAACGTGGGTTTGCGCTGTTTCATGGCCAGCGCGAGGGTGACCATATCGTCATCCAGTGCCCGTTCCAGTCCGTAAAACTCCGGATCGGTCTCCCTGACCGGCTGAACATGCAGCCGGCGGGGCATGACATCCGTCATCTTGGCGCACAGCTTTTTCAGATTCTTTTTGTTGGTTACCATAGCTTTCTTCCCTTCTGTATTTCTTCTAAACCCTCTATCTTTGGTCGTTTTGTCGTTTGCAAAACGATTGTTTGTACATATATTTTAATCTGTATAGCCTCTGATTTCAACTTTATTTGGGATGTTTTGCGCTCCCACCGCTCATCTCGTGGTATACTGGAATCAGCTTAACATTCACAGAAGGAGGTCCCTATGCGTATACGACAATTATTCCGTCCCTTTCTGATGACGGTCCTGGCAGCAGCGATGCTGTGCTCTCTGGCTCTGCCGGCTTCCGCGTCGGTCCTGCAGACCGGCTCCCGTCCCTTCAATGACGTGGTGCGGAACAGCTGGTATTATAACTACGTATACTCCGCCTACGACCAGGGTGTCTTTGCCGGTGTGGACGACCACACCTTCGGCACGAACACTTCCATGACCCGGGGCATGATGGTCACCGTCCTCTACGGTATGGCCGGAAAACCGGCGGCCAAAACCACCGTCCCCTTTACGGATGTAGAGCCTTCCCGATACTATGCCGGTCCCGTGGCCTGGGCCTATGAAAAGGGCATCGTCCAGGGTCTGTCGGAGACGGTGTTTGCTCCGGACATGAACATCTCCCGGGAACAGACCGCTCTGATCCTGGAAAAGTATGCGGAAACCAACGGGGTCTCCCTCACTTATAAGGACGATCTCAAGGAATTTGAGGATGCCGGTGATGTCTCCGACTGGGCGGAAGAAGCCCTGCGCTGGGCCGTGGAAAACAAGATCATTTCCGGCAAGGGAAAGGATCTTCTGAAACCGGCGGACACCTCCACCCGTGCCGAGCTTGCCACCATGCTGATGGCATACCGGGTGCGGTTTGAAAACGGGAAAGTGAGTGACTACAATCCCTACCTCTATACCGACAGCGTCCTTCAGGGGTATTCCACCGCCCGCAGCGACTACTGGTTCGGCACCAGTTACGACGGCAAGAACCGTCCCTCGGAATCCGTCCGGTTCCAGTCGGTATACGGGGACAAGTTCAACACCCTCGCCGTGGGTTCCGCCGACTACAAGAGCATCTACCTCACCTTTGACGAGGGCTATGAAAACGGTTACACTCCGGCCATCCTGGATACCCTGAAAAAGAAGAACATCCGGGCGGTGTTCTTCGTCACCCTTCCCTATGTGAAGGAGAACCCTCAGCTGGTGCAGCGGATGATCCGGGAAGGACATGTGGTGGGAAGCCACTCCTCGGCGCATCCGGAAAACGGCATGCAGTCGCTGGGACTGAGCGGCGCCAAAGCCGATCTGGAACAGGTGCAGAAGGAAGTTCGGAACCGTTTCGGCTATGAGATGACCCTCTTCCGCTTCC
>CAJOQP010000152.1 GCA_905236515.1 uncultured Oscillospiraceae bacterium
ACCAGTTGGATTGGTGTATAATCCGTTTTAGTGATAGGTTTATTCATGGTAGTTTAAATTATATCACTTTTTAGGCCGTTTTTCTACTGAAAAGCGGCCTATTATATTATTTTTAATAACTTTTTAGGCGTAAAAATGCCAAGACCTGTTGAAAGTCTTGGCGTTTTTACATTTTAGGGACTTTTCTTACAGCTCCTTTTTACTTAATGATTATAACCGATTGCTTTCCGGATTCGATCCGATTCCTGAGGACCGCAGCATCGCTCAACGATAGCCAAACCAAAGGGGATCGCTGCTCCAAGCCCCCATGCAGTAATGACATTTCCGTCCGAAACAACTTCCTGGCTGACGTATTCCGCAGATACAAGTTCCTCCGTAAAATTATGATGGACGGTAGCCTTTTTTCCGGAGAGAATTCCTGCAGTTTCCAGAACTACAGGTGCCGCACAGATTGCTGCGACCAGTTTTCCTTTTCGATAAAAATCAGAAATGACAGAAATCACACGGGGATCCTGCTGAAGATTTCGAGTACCTGGCATTCCACCTGGAAGAACAATAACATCATACTCGGTTAAGTCCGTTCCATCAAACGCCCTGTCCCCTCTCACTGTAACATGGTGGGAACTGATAATCTCTTCGCTGCCATCCAGTGAAATGATATCCGTATCGATCTTTGCACGCCGGAGAAGGTCCACTACAATCAGGCCTTCACATTCTTCCAATCCCTGTGCAAAGAGAACAGCTGCACGACTCATAGCTCTCCTCCTGGATCCGTCAGATCTGTTTATTGGCGATCCGTTTGGGAACAACAGTCCTTTCGTTCTTATAAATGCTGTTTTCCGGGATAACACCTCGAACCGAAGATGTGGGGTAGATATTCGTATGTGCACCTATCACCGTGCCGGGGTTTAAAACGCTGTTGCATCCTACTTCAACAAAATCACCCAATACAGCTCCGAATTTCTTGCGTTTCGTGGGAATCTCTTCGTTGCCTTTTACGACAACAAGGGACTTGTCACTTTTCACGTTGGATGTGATCGACCCGGCCCCCATGTGGGATTTGTATCCCAGAATGGAGTCACCAACATAGTTATAATGCGGAGTCTGAACATTATCGAACAGAACTACATTTTTCAGTTCAACAGAATTTCCGACCACACAGTTTTTTCCGACGATGGCACTTCCACGAATAAACGCACAGTGCCGAACTTCCGCATTGTGATCGATAATACAGGGTGCTCCGATATAAGCAGATTCGAATACTTCCGCATCTTTTGCAATCCAAACATTTTCCTTTGGACTGTAAAACTCATCTTCCGGAAGCGTCGGACCAAGTTTCAGGATAAAGTCAGAGATATCATCCAGGACTTCCCAGGGATACTGGACACCCTCAAATAATTCTTTCGCAATAGTTCGATTCAGATCCAGCAGATCTTTTACTTCTATATTCATCATCGTACTTTCACCAGTTTTCCTGCTGTTCTCATAGCATCAATAATCAAATCCACATACTGAGAACACAATTCTTCTGTCTGGGCTTCCACCATCACGCGAAGTACAGGTTCGGTTCCGCTTTTTCGCAGAAGAACTCTGCCACGGTCACCAAGTTCCTTTTCCGCCTGAATGACCGCATTTTTAACTTCCTCGCATTCCATGGTGGAATCCTTATCATCCACTTCAACATTAGTCAGCTGCTGAGGATAAATGACTACCGGAGCTGAAAGTGTGCTGAGCGGCTGTTTGGTTTCCGTCATTGCCTCCATCAGCTTAATCGCAGTGAGAAGTCCGTCTCCAGTATTGGCAAGATTACCGAAAATAATGTGTCCGGACTGTTCTCCTCCGAGGAGATGGCCGTTCTGCCGCATATTTTCAGCAACATATTTATCTCCAACATCGGTTTTTTCATAACCGATATTCAATTCATCCAGGGCCTTGTACAGTCCCATATTGGACATGACCGTAGTGACCACTTTAGAATCACCAAACTTACCTTTTTCCTTCATATATTTGGAACAGATATAAAGGATGTGATCCCCGGTAATGATGTTACCCTTTTCATCCACCGCAAGGCATCGATCTGCATCTCCGTCAAATGCGAATCCTGCATCAAGATGATTCTCCAGAACATATTTCTGAAGATGCTCCATGTGTGTAGAGCCGCAATCAATATTGATATTTAATCCATCAGGATTATTGCCAATCACATAAGTATCGGCCCCTAACGCATCAAAGATGCTTTTAGCCATCTGCCAGGTGGAACCGTTGGCGCAATCAAGACCAATCTTTTTCCCCTTGTAGGAACGAGTAGCAAGAGAGATCAGATAACCGATATAGCGGTTTCGGCCGGATGCATAATCGACGGTACGTCCGATGTTTTCTCTGACCGCATAAGGAATATCATCGGTGGAATCAAGATATTCCTCAATCCCCTCCAGAACAGACTCTTCCATCTTTTCCCCGGCACCGTTTAAAAGTTTGATGCCGTTGTCAAAATACGGGTTATGACTGGCTGAAATCATAATGCCGCAGTCAAAATCGTCGGAACGGGCAATATAGGACACGCTGGGGGTCGTAGTAACATGCATCATATATGCATCCGCCCCGGAAGAAGTCAGTCCAGCACACAGAGCATATTCAAACATATAACTGGAACGTCTGGTATCTTTTCCAATAACTACCTGAGCCTTATGATCTTTTCCATAATACCATCCGAGGTATCGTCCAATGCGAAAAGCATGTTCCACTGTCAGGACTTTATTTGCCTCTCCCCGGAATCCGTCAGTACCAAAATACTTCATAAATGATAATAGTCCTCCGATTATTTATTAAATATCAGATGCAGCTGCGCTGTCCACATAGAGATTCAGGTTCATATGAATCTGAAGCATGGACGCTGGAACAAAGGGGATAGTTTTTCCATACACAATTTTATGTACTGCATCAGCTTTTTCTTCACCAGCGGCAATAAGATCGATATTCCGAGCGCTTACAATAGTCTTGATTCCCATTGTAACCCCTTTTTCCGGAACATTCTCAGCTCCTCCGAAATCCTCAGCAACAAGGTTCTTCGTCTTATCCGTCAAAAGCTGAACATGGGTATAAGATTCAAAGGGCGTTGCAGGCTCGTTGAATCCAATACTGCCGTTAACACCAATACCAAGAATCATCAGATCGATTCCGCCTGCAGCAGAAATCTGCTCATCGTATTCCTTAAGTTTTTCTTCATCCTCTGAACAAAGACATGGATAGAAAATGTTGGCATCCGAGAATCCAGCACCTTCAAACAGATTTGCGTTCATGAACGAATGAATGCTTCCTGCATGATTCTTGTCCAACTCACGGTACTCACAACATACAAACACTCGGACATCACCAAAAGACAACTCCCCCGCCTGTCCAAGTTCTTTTAACTTCTGATATACAGGAATCAGATCTTTCCCAAAGGACAGTCCAAGGACAGCATTGGGTTTGTCATCCAGCAATTCCTTAACCTGGTCAGCGATCTGATCCGCGGATACACTGATATCGTTGGTAATGATTTTCATTTCCTGCCTCCATGATTTTCAAATACAAATGGTTTTATTTCTCCGACAGAATCTTGGAGAGTTCCTCCATAAAGGTATTGATATCTTTGAAACTGCGATAAACAGAAGCGAATCGCACATAAGCGACCTCATCCACATCCTTCAGACGGCTCATGACCATCTCGCCGATCTCCTGAGTGGCGATCTCACGTTCCAGAGAGCCCTGAAGCTCCTGTTCGATCTCATCGGCAATATGCTCAATCTGTGCCATCGTTACAGGTCGTTTCTCACAGGCCCGTACCATACCATTGATCACCTTCGATTTATCGAAAGACTGTCTGCTTCCATCCCGCTTGACAACAATCAGAGGAACGCGCTCAACGATCTCATATGTAGTAAACCGCTTCTGGCAGGAAAGACACTCTCTGCGTCTTCGTATCGATGTTCCCTCTTCGGCCGGTCTCGAATCGATAACTTTACTTTCCAGATAGCTGCAATATGGACATTTCATGTATGTACTCCTTCCGGACTGAATAATCTCATAGTTATTTCATTGTAATATTATGTCAAATTATAGCATAAGAGAATTGGCAATGCTCAAAAGAAACAAAAGTTAACATAATATTTTATAAGAAAAGGATGAACTCAGTTTTCAAGTTCATCCAGTATTTGTTCAAGATCCGATCGGGATATCGTTCGGTTCAAATATTCCAGCAATGAATTAGAAGAAAGATTGGTTGGAATACCCAGCCTGGCCTGAAGTTTTTTCCTCTTATTCCCGCTTTCCGGTCTGCCGGCCAATCCCCAAAAGAACAGATCGGTCTTTGTGAACGAAGCGGACTGTATGGAAGGTGCTTCTTCCACAAATGTCGCTCCGGCCTTCCGGAGACAATCTTCGAGGATCTGCGGTGACATGCCTTCCACGCCAAGCAGCCCCTCCTTGGATGGGGAGTTTTTTCTTCTCTCTTTTCCTGGGATCTCAGGTATATATGCATTTTTAATCTTTTCCGGCGGTATAAAGCTCTTCAGGTAATTGCGAATCACCAGCCCTGCTCCATCAGAATCCGTCAGTATGACGACTCCGTTTTTTTCGGCCAGAGCACGGATCATGTTTCTTTTTTCCTCATCATGAAAAACGCCGAAACCTGAAGTCTCCACGATCATAGCATCAACGACCTGACTGAGAGCATTTTTATCATATCGTCCTTCTACGACGATCACTTCCTGCAGCCTGATCATGCGATTTCACCGGAACAGATCTGCATCAGAAGCTCAATGAGGATCTCACTGTCATCGACAGAAGAACTCTTCATCTTATAGTCCGCCTCTGCACACAATGAAACATAATGGCGCAGGGTGTCAAGCCGGAAGCGAGCTGCCGATTTTGTAAGCCTCTCCGCAAGCCATCCTTTTGCGCCGCATACTTCTTCCACATAAGAACGTCCCAGCCGGTTTTCAGAAGCGAGTTTTGCTCCGTAAAGCCGTCTCATCTGATTTCCGATCAGAGCAAGAAGCGCAATGGGCTCGTTTTCTTTATTGGATAGCAGATCCGAAAGAACTGCGGCTGCCTCATTCTTCTTTTTTTCAGAAATATAATCTGTGATCAGAAATACCGATGCCTCAGGGATCCGTGTAACAACTGCGTCGATATCCTTGTTCGTTATTTCCTTTTGCGATGAATAGGCAGCGACTTTTTCGATCTCCGGCAGAAGCCGGTTCATAAGATCCCCGCTGTTAAAGATAAGATACTCTGCCGTCTTGCTGCTGATTGTCTTTTCGTGAGCCTGAAAATGGCGCTGGATCCATTTGATAAGCATCTCGTGACCGGATGCGGAAAACTGGATCTCCTCTCCGTATTTTTTAATAGTCTTGATCGTTTTCAGCCTTTTATCCAGAGTGTAGTCCGGTCGTTGAGTAAAGATCAGAGTGCAGTATTCTGGCAGATCACTGAGAACACTGTTGAGCTGTTCATATTCTCCTTCCTTGATGCTGTTGAGATCCGCATCTCGAACCATCACCACTGAATGATCCGACATGAAAGGCATAGCATCCACAGCACTGGCTACTGCATCAATATCCAGTTCTTTCCCGCTGTCGATCAGATGAAAATTAAACTCCCGGTCACCATCCGGAAAGGCCATTTTCATGATAGTTTCAATAAACTGCTCTTTCAGATAGTCCTCTTCACCCCAAAGAAGATAGAGTTTTCCGAGTCCGTTCTCTTTCAGTTTCTTTTCAACATCACTGTATTTAAACGGTGCATTGTCCTTGGCCATGAAATAAACCTCAATCAATTGATATAGACACAGTTTATCATTATTTCCGCATGAAAAAAAGCCCGCTGAACAAAGTCAGCGGACTTCCGTTATTCAGGACATCTTATCTGCCATCTTGGCGCCGCCAAGAATATGGAAGTGCAGATGATGTACGGTCTGTCCAGCATCTTCTCCAACATTGGAAACGACACGGTATCCGTTCTCCAGGCCTTCCTGCTTCGCAATCTTTGCAACTGCCTCCAGACATTTTGCTGCATACACGGAATTGTCTGAATCCAGTTCTGCAACAGAAGCGATATGTTCTTTGGGAACTACAAGGATATGGGTCGGCATCTGCGGATTGATATCACGAAATGCAAAAACAAACTCATCCTCGTATACTTTGGTAGACGGGATCTCTCCGTCTATAATTTTACAAAACAGGCAATCACTCATGGCTGATGCTCCTTCCAATTTTAGTTTATTCCAAGTTTTTCAGCGACGAAATTATCTACCGTAGCAAGAGCATCGTCGGTCTTCAGCACTTCCGTGCCGCCGCCCATGGCGGAATCCGGACGTCCGCCGCCTTTGCCACCGGCAACAGCGGAAACAGATTTCACCAGTTCTCCTGCCTTGATACCCTTTTCAACAGCTTCCTTGCCGCATACTGCAACAAAAGATACTTTCTCGCCTTGAATCGTAGCCAGCACAGCGACGGCATTCGGTTCACGATCTCGGATCATATCGCCCATCCGTCGAAGATCATTTGGCGTCAGATCAGAATTGGTGATAGTAATGACTTTGATTCCGCCAATATTCTTCGCCGCGAACAGAATACGCTCCGTGTCGCCGGACATCATTTTATCCTTCATCTGATCGACCTGCTGGCTCATATTTTTAATCTCATCCACCAGACTGTGAGCCTTTGCCATCAGATCCGCAGGTTTCGTCTTCATAATCTCAGCAACAGTAAAAGTATCCCTATAAACCTGTTCCGCTTCCTTCAGGAAACGCTTTCCAGTGACCGCCTCAATACGGCGCACGCCGGAAGCAACAGAGCTTTCAGAAGTGATTCGGAAAGAACCAATCTTTGCTGTATTATCCACATGTGTTCCGCCGCACAGTTCCATGGAATAGTCTCCCATACTGACAACGCGAACATTCTGACTGTATTTTTCACCGAACAGAGCCATTGCGCCTTTCTTTTTGGCATCATCAATGCTCATCTCTTCCGTGACGACATCATAACCATCCAGAACTACATCGTTGACCTTAGCGGCGACCTGTTTCAGCTCCTCACTGCTGACGGCCTCAAAATGAGTAAAGTCAAAACGGAGATAGTCTTCCGCCACATAGGAACCGGCCTGCTGCACATGGGTTCCCAGCACTTCTCGAAGCGCAGCATGCATCAGATGTGTAGCGGAGTGTGCCCGCATAATGGATTTACGCCGCTCGGAATTAACGCAGGCTTCCACTGTATCATCGACATGAAGAGTCCCCTTCTCCATGTGGCCGTGATGCAGGAACTTACCGGCTTTGTCTTTCTGAACGTTTTCCACGACAAAAAGGCTGTCTCCCAGAGAGATCACACCGTTATCAGCGCTCTGTCCTCCCATTTCCGCATAGAAGGGAGTCTTATCCAGGACAACGATACCCTCATCCTTTTCGCTGATGGTCCCGGTAAGCTCATCTCCGCGAACCAGAGCAAGGATCGTACCATTATCAACCAGTTTTCCGTACCCGGTGAATTCCGTCGGTGTATTGTCGAGGCCAAGATCGATACCAGCCCAGGCAAGATCGCCAAGTTTCTTTCTGGCTTCTCTGGCCAGTTTTTTCTGTTCTTTCATAAGGGAATCGAAGGTGTCCGTATCGACATCCATCCCCTGTTCTCTCGCCATCTCATTGGTCAGATCCACGGGGAATCCATAGGTATCATAGAGTTTGAATGCATTTTCACCGGAGAACACATTCGTTCCGGACTTTTTGTCCTCGGCCAGCATTTCCTCAAAGATCTTGATGCCGGAGTCCAGCGTTCTCTCGAATGTTTCTTCTTCCGTCTTAATCACGCGAAGGATAAAATTCTGTCTCTCACGAAGCTCCGGATAGGCACATTCATTTTCCTGAACGATGGTTTCAACAATCTTATACAGAAACGGTTCATTCATTCCGAGAAGCTTTCCGTGACGGGATGCACGGCGAAGGATACGGCGGAGGACATAACCTCTTCCCTCGTTGGAAGGAAGGATACCGTCACTGATCATCATGGTAGCGGATCTGGTATGATCGACGATAATGCGAAGAGATACATCCGCATCGTCTTTCTCATGATAATGAACTCCGGTAAGCTCGGAAACGCGGTTCGTAATATTACGTACAGTATCCACATCAAACAGTGAACCTACGTTCTGACTGACGCATGCAAGACGCTCCAGTCCCATACCGGTGTCAATATTCTTCTGAGCAAGATCCGAGTAATTGCCTTTACCGTCGTTATAGAACTGAGAAAAGACATTATTCCATACTTCGATATAGCGGTCACACTCGCATCCGACTGTGCAGTCCGGTTTGCCGCAGCCGTGTTCCGGTCCACGATCATAATAAACTTCACTGCAGGGACCACACGGGCCGGAGCCATGTTCCCAGAAGTTGTCCTCTTTGCCAAAACGGAAAATCCGGTCTGCTTCGATACCGATCTCATCATGCCAGATATTCCAGGCTTCATCATCATCCTGATATACTGAGGGATAAAGACGGTCAGGCTCCAGGCCTACCCATTCCGGACTGGTAAGGAATTCCCAAGTCCATGCAATGGCTTCGGATTTGAAATAATCTCCGAAAGAAAAGTTGCCGAGCATCTCAAAATAGGTACCATGCCGGTCTGTTTTTCCGATGTTGTCGATGTCCGGTGTACGGATGCATTTCTGACAGGTGCACACCCGTCGTCTGGGAGGCTCTTCTTCATTGGTAAACCATGTCTTCATCGGTGTCATACCGGCGTTGATCAAAAGGATACTCTTATCATTCTGAGGAACCAGCGAAAAGCTGGGCAGCCGAAGATGATCCTTTGATTCAAAGAACCGGAGAAACATCTCTCTTAATTCGTTCAAACCATACTCTTTATGTGCCATCATAACCTCCAAAAAATAAAAACTCCGCCCCCGAACAGGGGCGAAGTATAATCTACTCGCGGTACCACCCTGATTGTTCCCGAAAGAACATCTCCAGTGCCTTTTAACGGTGGCAGACCGTCATCTGCTGAATGAAGCTCAGGAGTGGCCAAAAATGTTTCCGATGGAAGCTCTCACCGTTCTTCCTCGCTGTGATCTTTCACATTTCTTTGTTCCGTCACTGCTTTTACAAATATAGTGAGATTTTAGCATAAAATCATTGTTTGTCAATATTACTTCATCTTGCGAAGAAGTGAAAGAGGTTCGCAGCAAAAAGGCAGTTTCATGCGCACAGTCATAGTCGCATGAGGAGCACTCTCGATGGCATTTCCTTCTTCGTCTTCCATATGATCAACGATGAAAGAATACGGTTCACGATCTCTGGTAAGAAGGTCTACCTGATCTCCAAGCGAGAATTTGTTCCTCTGTGAAAGGATGGCATTCCCTTCCTTGTCGCATTCCTGAACCACTGCACAGACATCAGCATCCGAAAAATAGGATGCCTCTTCATAATGCTGACCGGGATCACCATAATAAAAACCGGTACTGTATGGACGATGACTGATCATCTCCATTTCACGGATCCAGCATGATGCAGGTTTTTTTCCATCTTTCACACTGTCCAGGGCATGACGATAGGCATTGGTCACTGCTGCGGCATAGTAAGCGGATTTCATACGTCCCTCGATCTTGAAACTGGTTATACCCGCGTCTATCAGGTCATCCAGATGTTCAATCATGCACATATCATGTGAATTCATGATATGTGTTCCGCCGTCTTCTGTGATCTCAAAGTATTCTCCGGGCCTCTGTTCCTCCACAAGATGGTATTTCCATCGGCAAGGCTGTGCACAGGCTCCACGGTTGGCATCCCGTCCCGTAAGATAATTGGACAAAAGACAACGTCCCGAGAAAGAAACGCACATAGCTCCATGCACAAATGCCTCTATTTCCAGATCATCAGGAACATTTCTTCGGATCTTGCGGATCTCTTCCATAGAAGTTTCCCGGGCAAGGACAACACGTTTTGCCCCCATATCATAAAGGACTTTGGCGGTTTCACTGTTTAGGACGCCAAGCTGAGTACTGACATGAAGATCCACATCCGGAGCATGTTTTTTTGCAAGAGCCATGACACCGAGATCGGCAACGATCAGTGCATCCACTCCGCATTCCTGGAGAAAGGACAGATAAGACGGAAGTCCCGTCACTTCCCCTTCATGTGGAATGGTATTAACTGTCACATGAACATCCGCATGTTTGTCATGTGCCATTTTAACTGCTTTCGGAAGCTCTTCGGAGTCGAAGTTCCCTGCAGCTGCGCGCATGCCGAACTTCTCTCCTGCCAAATAGACAGCATCTGCTCCATAATGCAGAACCATTTCCAAACGCTCCATGTTTCCTGCAGGAGCAAGTAATTCCAGTTGATGAGACATAGAAACTCACTTTCTGTCATAGCGTGAAAAAGCCGGGGGTCTCCCCGGCTCTTTCTGTTGTTTTAAATCAATACTGCTGTGTTGCAACAAATGCATTGAATTCGCTTGCTGTAGTGAAGAAGCGATGTGTACCGGTCTCGGTATCCAATGCGTAGAAATAGTAATCTGTATCCGACGGATTGAGAGCCGCACGAATGGACGCCATACCGGGATTACAGATTGCCGTCGGAGGTAATCCGGTCTTAAGACGTGTATTGTACGGGCTGTCGGAATCCAGCATGTCCTGAGTCGGTGCACCTTCGTGATCCTGATACAGATATAGGATCGAAGAGTCGATCTGAAGCGGCATGCCGGCATTGAGACGGTTGTAGATGACCGATGCAATAATGGCACGTTCATTATCATTTGCCGCTTCTTTTTCAATCATAGAAGCAACTTTAATGATTCCAGCCAGAGCATAACCGCTCTCATCCGCTTTCTGAAGGATCTCGGCCGTCATACGTTCACGGAAATTGGAAAGGAATACATCCACTGCACTGGCAGGTTCCATTCCGGTATAGAACTGGTAGGTATCCGGGAAAAGATAGCCTTCCAAACGGGTTGGATCGCCCTTCTTGTTGGGATCTACAAAATCATACTGGAAATCAACGTTCGCCGCTGCATCCATAAGGGAATCGTAATCGCAGACATCATTTTCTTCCAGCGTCTTAAAGATCTGAGCCATGGTGTAGCCTTCCGGAATCGTCACTTCCGTTGTGAGCATGGCATTGGAACCGGTCTGCATCTTTTTAACGATGGCGCGGTAGTCGTATGTTGTCTTCATCTCATAAGAACCGGGATCCAGTTTGGTAGCTGCATGGGAAAAACTGCAGAACAGTTTAAACAGTCCCTTGTACTCAATGATACCCTCGTTTTTCAGTTCTTTGGCAACATAATTGATGTCGCATTTGGAAACGGTGTTTCCTTCTTCATCCTTGGTCTCCTCAAAGATATCCGTCGGAAGAGTAACTACCGCAGTGGTATCATCCTTATTCAGAGCCAGGACATCCGAGGCTGCCATCCATGTCAGACAGGCAATGATCACGCTGATGCTGACAACAAAAAGAAAATACATGATGCCGCCCATACAGCCGGTGCGTCCCTGACGGTTCTGCCGGATGGGACGATAATCCCGTTCAGAATCTTCCTGATAATCTGTGAAGTCCTGATCCACTTGTTCCGAAACGTTATTCTTCTCTTCTTTTTTGGAAAAAGAATGGAACGTAAACTTCTCTTCTGCCATACTGTTCTCCTAATTAAATGATTTCTCGGACAATACGATAGATGTCCTCATGGATCTCCTGGATCGTCCTTTCCCGTCCATCGGTATCTCTGCACGGGATTCTGGTCCATCCGAAATGCTCACAGGCGATCTGCGCGGTCTCAAGACAGCGTTTTAAGTAATCGATATCCTTCTCATGAATATCGGCATTGGTATTTGTCTGCGCCTCACGTTTTCTCATGCGGGACAGAGACATTTCGATGTCCACGTCCAGATAAAGCACGAGATCCGGTCTCGGCAGCTTCATTTTATCAAATTCAAGGTCATAGAGCCAGTCGAAATACTCGGACAGCTCATTTTTGTCCATCTTAGCACCCTGATGAACTGCGTTGGAAGTGGTATACCGGTCAGCCATAATCAGAGCACCCTGTTCATACAGTTCTCCCCAATCGCTCTTATAGGAGGCAAATCGGTCAACCGAAAAAAATGTAGAAGCAGTATACGCATTTACATCATCCGGTCTTGAGCCGAACTCTCCGTTCAGATACATACGGATCAGAGCGGAGCTGTCCTGATCATATCGGGGAAAAACGATACTGTGGTAATCCACGCCGTTCTTCGCAAGCCTTTCACAGAGCAGTTTATAATTGGTGCTCTTACCGCTGCCATCAATACCTTCCAGTACAATCAGCTTTCCTCTATTCATCCTTTGATCCTTTCAGGCGCCGGCCGGCAGACTTGAACAAAACCTTTGGAAGTTTTGCCATTCTGCGGAAACGAGACGGTTCCTTGTACAGACGATAGAGCCATTCGAGACCTGCTTTCTGGAATGCATCCGGAGCACGTTCCACCTCGCCGGAGAACACATCCAGACAGCCGCCGAGGCCTGCCATGATCCCAACATCCAGTCGGGATGTATTCTCATGCATAAAGATCTCCTGTTTCGGAAATCCGAGACAGACAAACAGAAAATCCGGTTTTACCGCGTTGATCTCCTCAATTACGGGATCTTCCTCTTTGAAATACCCGTCATGAGTACCGACAACACGAAGACCGGGAAACATTTCCTTCATGTTTTCTCCGGCTTTTTCCGCGACACCGGGCTTGGCACCAAGGAGAAAAACACTGCCGTTTCTCTTTGCCAGCTCTTCAAGCATACGAGTGGCAAAATCGATTCCGGTCACTCTGCCTTCCAGAGGTGTGCCAAGAATCTTGGCACTGTAGATCACCCCGATCCCGTCCGGAAGGACAAGGCTGGCTGCACCGAGCGCATACTGAAGATCTTTATTATGTTCCGCTTCCAGAACTATCTCCGGATTTGGTGTGACAACATAGGACGCATTGTGCTGTTCCACCAGGGCAAGTCCCTGCTGTACGGCCTTTTCCAGTGAAGTGCTGTCAAACTTCACACCAAGAACGTCTATTCTCTGAGTACTCAAATCTGCCCAAAGACCTCCCCGATTTTTTCATGAATCACCAGATTGGCATACTGGTCATACGGTGTTTCCGAAAGATTCACCAGCACCAGTTTATTTCCGTTATAATAGTTGATCAAACCCGCAGCCGGGTACACATTCAGCGAAGTTCCTCCGATGATCAGTATATCCGCATCCCGGATATACTGTATGGCACTGGTCATGATCCCGTCATTCAACGGTTCCTCATACAGGACGATATCCGGCCGGATCACACCGCCGCAGGAACACTTGGGCACATCCGTTCCGTAGTTCATCATGTCTGCGGGATACTTTCTTCCACAGCGGGAACAGTAAGCACGAAGAATGCTGCCATGAAGTTCGAGCACGTTCTTGCTGCCGGCGGCCTGATGAAGTCCGTCGATATTCTGTGTAATCACAGCGCGAAGTTTTCCCTCTTCCTCCAATTCAGCCAAACGAATGTGAGCCCGGTTCGGCTGGACCCCTTCGATTACAAGCTTTTCCCGATGAAACCGGTAATACTCATCCGGATAACGGTTAAAGAAGGAATGACTGAGGATCGTCTCAGGCGGATAGTCCCACTTCTGGTTATAAAGGCCGTCTACACTGCGAAAGTCCGGAATCCCGCTTTCTGTGGATACACCGGCACCGCCAAAGAAAACGATATTATCACTTTCCTGGACCCATTCTTTCAATTTCTGGATATTTTCATTCATGATCATCCCTCCAAAAACTGCTAAATATTATACTTCAATCCGCATATTATGACAAGCACTGACCTCGAAAGGATGTAATTCCGATCACAACAGATACTGTTCGATTGCCACCGCGACTCCATCCTCATCATTGGATGGAACGACCTCATCCGCAATATCCAGTACAGCCTTTTGAGAATTGGCAACCGCAAGCCCCAGTCCGGATGACCGTATCATTTCCATATCATTCTGTGCATCACCAATAGCGATGCACTCCGACATGGAGACCCCAAGATGACTGCACAGAAGTTTTAACCCTCTTGCTTTGCTAACACCATTGGCATTGATCTCAAGAGAATAATCCGTAATAGATGTGAAACTGACCGGAAGATTCTGGATCTCTCCATACACCATATCCTTTTCCATGGAGTTGGTAAAAAGAAGAAGGATCTTCTCAACCGGCTGCGGGTTTTCCATGAAAACAGGAAATGGATTATCTACCGGATCCAGATATTTCCGATAAGACTCTGCATATTTCCCCACATGAAACTCGGAAGCACGATCGGCGATCCAGGAAGGACAAAGGACATTTTTCCCGATGAATATGAGAGGGAGCATATCATACCCGGCAGAAGCCGCCAGGATCCATTTAATGGTCTCCTCATCGATATCATGGCGGAACAGAGTTTTCCCTTCCATAAGATCCATGCCGGTAGCACCGGTTCCGATCAGTGCGTAACGCATTCCATTCACCTGATCGATATAGGGTTTTGTCAGTCGATAGCTCCTGCCGGTAGTAAATACTACGTGTTTTCCGGCAGAAAGCGCTTTTTCCATTGCCTCTATAGTTTGCTCTGTGAGTCGGAGATCACTGGTCAGTGCTGTTTCATCCATATCACAGGCGATCAATTTATATTCCTGCATTTTTCCTCCAAAAAAAGGGCTGCAATTGCAGCCCTTAAAATACCATATTACCCCTGCGGATTCATCGTATAGTTCGGAGCTTCCTTCGTAATGTAAATATCATGAGGATGGCTCTCTTTAAGGCCGGCGCCCGTGATACGTACAAACTTGGAATTGGTGCGAAGCTCTTCGATATTATGTGCTCCGACATAACCCATACCGGAACGAAGACCACCCATCATCTGGTAGATGGATTCGGATACCGGTCCACGGTAAGGCACACGGCCTTCCACGCCTTCCGGAACAAGCTTTTTATTGTTGGTCTGGAAATAACGATCCTTGGAACCGCTCTGCATAGCTCCGATGGAGCCCATACCGCGGTACACCTTGAACTGTCTTCCCTGGTAGATCTCCATATCTCCGGGAGCTTCTTCGCAGCCTGCGAACAGAGATCCCATCATGACGACGTGTGCACCGGAAGCAATGGCCTTGACAATATCGCCGGAATACTTGATACCACCGTCAGCGATGATGGGAACATCGTATTTGGCAGCAGTTTCCGCACAGTCAAGGATTGCAGTGATCTGCGGAACGCCGATACCTGCAACAACACGTGTCGTGCAGATCGATCCGGGGCCGATACCGACCTTCACGCAGTCGACACCACGCTCGATCAGTGCACGGGTTGCCTCGGCAGTTGCAACGTTTCCGGCAATCAGCTGAACATCAGGATATTTGTTTTTGATCTTCTCGACGGACTTCATGATATTCTCGGAATGACCATGTGCGCTGTCCAGAACGAATGCGTCAACACCGACATCGATCAGAGCACCGGCCCGATCCAGAACATCCTTAGTGACACCCAGTGCAGCAGCACAGAGAAGACGGCCGGAAGAATCCTTTGCAGAATTGGGATACTTCATTACTTTCTCAATATCTTTGATCGTGATAAGACCCTTAAGGTGTTTTTCATTATCCACCAGAGGGAGCTTCTCGATCTTATTCTTGCGAAGGATGTTCTTAGCTTCATCCAGAGTAGTTCCAACCAAACCAGTAATAAGATTATCCTTCGTCATGACATCTGCGATACGCTGAGACATGTCTTCTTCAAACTTCAGATCACGGTTCGTGATAATACCGATCAGATGCTCTTCATCATCGACAACAGGAACACCGGAGATCCGGAATTTTGCCATCAGGGTTTCCGCATCAGCGAGGGTATGCTCAGCAGTCAGAGAAAACGGATTGTTGATAACACCGTTCTCGGAACGTTTTACCAGATCAACCTGTTCCGCCTGCTGGTCGATGGTCATGTTTTTGTGAATAACACCAATTCCGCCTTCTCTTGCAACCGCTATAGCCATCCGGTATTCCGTAACAGTATCCATAGCTGCGCTCATGACGGGAACATTCAGGGTAATCTTCTTCGTAAGTTTCGTTGCCAGACTCACATCTGCAGGAAGCACATCACTTTTTGCCGGTACCAGAAGTACATCGTCAAAAGTGAGACCTTCACCTACAAATCGATCCATGTAACCTTTATCCATCGACATGCAATACCACTCCTTTATTTATATGTTTGGTCAGATATAATTAGAAATATTTTAACAGAATAAGGGATGAAGTCAACTAAGGAAAACAACTAAAAATTGATGTTTGAATTCAAATAATCATAGGCTAATTGTACGTCAGCAGCAGAGAATCCGAATTATTCCATATCATTCCAATAAATTGAAGGCGTAAGTAAGGAAAAATCAGAGCAACTGCGGCATTATTATTTTCATACACTTGAATAAAACTGAGAAAAATGACATAATTCTAAGCATTATGAATACATGAAAGACAAGGTGTACCAAACTATGGAATTTGAGCTATACGACCATCGTCCTGATCCGACCTCGGTATCTGATGTGGAAAACCGCTGCTATGATTGTCTGGAGCAGCTTAATGTCCCCTTTCTAAGGATCGACCATGAGCCGGCAGACACCATTGAGATCTGCCATCCCATTGAAAGGAATCTGGGCGCTAAGATCTGCAAAAATCTCTTTCTTGCCAATCGACAGCAAACTGTTTTTTACCTGCTGCTGATTCCCGGAGACAAACCTTTCAAAACGAAGTATCTTTCCAAACAGATCAACTCTTCCCGCCTGTCATTCGGTTCCGCAGAGAAAATGATGGAGCTGTTGAACATCGCGCCTGGATCGGTAAGTGTTTTCGGACTGATGAACGACAAAGAAAAAGCCGTAAATCTTCTGATCGATGAAGATCTGAAGAACGATGAGTATATCGGTTTTCATCCGTGTAAAAACACCTCTACCCTGAAGATCCGCTACGATGATTTATTGGAGCGTTTTCTTCCCGGTATTAACAGGACATTTCAATACGTTGAACTTCCCTGGACTTTTGATGAAGAATAAAAAATGCACTCGATCGAATCGAGTGCATTTTTTATTGATTAGTAATAACGTTTGTTTTTGTTCTTACGGGCTGCTTCAGATTTCTTGCGTCTTTTAACGCTCGGGCTCTGATAATACTCACGTTTACGCAAGTCAGCCATAACACCGTCCTTTGCACAGCTGCGTTTAAATCTCTTCAGTGCGCTATCCAAAGACTCATTCTCTTTGACGTAAATCTCAGACATCTATATCCCTCCCTCCAAATGCGCTTTCACGCTTAAAGGGCCAAAAACTAATTGGCTTTTTAGCATTAATAGTATAATGGCTCAGTAGCACAAAGTCAATAAATTTATTGAGGCTTCACGATAACATTCATCAGACGGTTCTTGATATAAATCCGTTTGATGATGTTCATTCCGTCTGTCGCCTTCTGAATCTTCTCATCTGCCATAACAGCTTCGTAGACGGAATCTTCATCCGCATCCATGGGAATGGTAAGCTTGCTCTTTACCTTGCCATTGATCTGTACGGCGATCTCGACACTGGAATCCACGGTCTTTTCTTCGTCATATTCCGGCCAAGACTGCTGGCACGCCATCTTCTCGTCAAACTGCTGGATCTCCCAGAGTTCCTCCACGATATGCGGAGCAAAGGGGCTGAGCAGTTCAAGAAGAGCTTTGAGATCACCGCGGCTGGGTTTGTTCTGATTGAACTGATTGACCAGCGTCATCAACTGCGCGATGGCGGTGTTGAATTTCATCTTATCGATATCCTCGCTGACCTTCTTGATGGTCTTGTGGATCTCTTTCTCATTTACCGCAGAATAGCTGAGATCACCATCCAGCTTTTCACAACCCAGTTTCCACACACGATCCAGGAACTTTTTGCATCCCTTCACTGCGGTGGGATTCCAGGGAGCCGCCTTTTCGAAATCACCGATAAACATGATGTAGAGTCGAAGTGTGTCTGCGCCGAATTCATTGACAACATCATTGGGATTGACGACATTTCCGCGGGACTTGGACATCTTTTCCCCGCCTTCGCCCAGGATCATGCCGTGACTTGTTCTCTTGGCATAGGGCTCTTTGGTAGGAACAACACCAATATCATAAAGGAACTTATGCCAGAAACGGGAGTACAGAAGATGAAGCGTCGTGTGCTCCATACCACCGTTATACCAGTCGATCTGATTCCAGTATTCCACAGCCTCTTTTCCGACAAGAGCTTCATCGTTGTCCGGATCCATGTAACGCAGGAAATACCAGCTGGAACCTGCCCAGTTGGGCATGGTATCGGTCTCACGCTGTGCAGGAGCTCCGCACTGCGGGCAGGTGGTATTAACCCAGTCCGTCATCTTGGCGATGGGAGACTCACCGTTATCGGTGGGTTCATAGTCTTCCACATCCGGGAGAAGAAGCGGAAGCTCATTTTCCGGAACCGGAACCCAGCCGCATTTGTCACAATGGACCATGGGGATGGGCTCACCCCAATATCTCTGTCTGGAAAATACCCAGTCACGAAGCTTGTAGTTTACCTGTTTGGTGCCAACGTCATGTTCCTCCAGCCATTTGATCATGGCAGGGATCGCATCTTTGGCTGTCATACCATTCAGGAAATCGGAATTAATCATGATACCGGAATCATCTTTCACGGTAAATGCTTCCTCTTCCACATTGCCGCCTTCTACGACTTCAATGATCTCAAGATCAAATTTCTTAGCAAACTCCCAGTCGCGTGTATCATGAGCAGGAACAGCCATGATAGCACCGGTACCGTATGTCGCAAGAACGTAATCGGAAATAAAGATGGGGATCTTCTTTCCGTTAACCGGATTGATTGCTTCCACACCGGCAAGTTTTACACCGGTCTTCTCTTTTGCAAGCTCCGTACGTTCAAAATCAGATTTCTTTCCGGCTTCCACCTGATACTGGCGAACTTCATCCATATTGGAGATGATGTCTGCCCATTTTTCAAGATAAGCATGTTCCGGACTCATAACCATATAGGTCGCGCCAAACAGTGTGTCGGGGCGCGTGGTAAATACCATCAGATCATCGCCTGCCGTAGTCGCAAATTTCACATTTGCACCGGTAGAACGTCCGATCCAGTTTTTCTGCTGGATCTTAACGCGCTCAATAAAATCGAGATCATCCAGATCATCGATCAGACGATCGGCATATTCCGTGATCTTCAGCATCCACTGGCTCTTCTCCTTGCGGATGACCGGTGCGCCGCAGCGTTCGCAGACGCCGTCCACCACTTCTTCGTTGGCCAGGACGACTTTGCAGGAAGTACACCAGTTGACCGGCATACTTGCCTTGTATGCAAGACCGTGCTTATACATCTGAAGGAAGATCCACTGGGTCCACTTATAGTAATTCGGATCTGTCGTATCCACTGCGCGGTCCCAGTCAAAGCTATAGCCCAGCATCTGAAGCTGGCTTGTAAACGTAGCGATATTCTGTTTGGTTACCTCACGGGGATGAATATGGGTCTTAATGGCGTAGTTTTCGGTGGGAAGGCCGAATGCATCAAATCCGATGGGGAAAAGTACATTATAGCCCTGCATTCTCTTCTTTCTGGCGATGATGTCCATGGCCGTATAGGGTCTGGGATGACCAACATGCAGTCCCTGTCCGGAAGGATAAGGGAACTCGACCAGAGCATAGAATTTTTCTCTGGTGGTATCACCGGTCACCGCCGCATAGGTCTTCTCATCCAGCCAGCGTTTCTGCCATTTCTTTTCAATTCGGTTAAACTCATAATCCGCCATATTGTATTCCTCCAAACCAATCTTATATCTCAAGCATGATCTTCCGTTAAAAACTGACCCAGATCAATCTCTTCCGAATCGCTCCACAGACGTTCCAGATCATAGAATTCTCTTGCTTCTTCCGTGAAAATATGGACGATAACTGCTGCAAAATCAAGCAGAACCCAGGTACCGGAACGATGTCCTTCTCTCCGAAGAGGAGGCTCACCTGCCTGAGACAGAATCTCATCCACGGTCTCTGTCAATGCTTTGATATGCGTAGAAGAAGTACCATTGCAGATTACAAAATAATCCGCCAGCACCGTCTGTTTATCTGTTTTCAACACCTTTATATTTCGGGCTTTCTTATCATCCAAAGCCTTTACTGCCAATTGAGCCAGTTCAAAAGGTTCCATCATAATAACATGCTCCTTTATTCATTCAGAGAATCCAGAACGAGATCCTCGGTTTTTTCATCTCTATTATTTGCGGATGGAATAATATCATTCTCACCCGGGCTAGCATCTTCCTCATCTTTGACGGTCAGATCCGACTCCGCATCCTCGGAAGGCACGACCTCAATCCCGCGGCTCTCAGCGCTGATGATATCCAGATCGGAAAGCGCGATATTTGTCTTATAGGGATTCAGCTTGTCGTTGACCATTTTGAGCCATTCTTCTTCATTGATGAATACATAGCTCAGTTCATCCACCATAGACGGAGTATTCGGCATCATCTGAAAATGAACGGATTCCGAATCCATAAGAAGGAACTGCTGAAGATAGAAATAAAGATTGTTCTTCGTCAGATTCGTTTCCACGTATTTGTCATAGATATTCAGAAGCTCATCAATATTTTTGATGTTGCCCGCAGACAGAAGTTTGTCCGATAACGCAGACAGCAGATCCTGCTGGACCTTGATCCGGTCGAGATCTCCCTGCTGATACGTATTGCGGAAACGCATGACCTTGACGAAATCCTCACCGTCCAGATGCTGCATTCCTTTGTCGATATCAATATGCAGATCCTGCCCGGGATCGTCATAGTGCATATTTACAGGAACATCAAAATCTACTCCGCCGACGGTATCCACGATCTTGGCAGCAGCAACGATATCTATAAACGCATAACTGTCAATGGGAAAACCGACCAGTTTCTCAATTCCCCGGCGAAGATTCTTGACACCGTTTTCTCCCTTTGTCACTGCATAGGGGTAAATACTGTTGATCTTCTTGATCTTGGTACGGACATTTACATAGGTATCACGAGGGATATTCACGATCTCTACGGAATGATTGATCGTATCCATCCTGCCGACCATGATGGTATCCGTATTGTAAGCCACTTTATCCATCCCGATGATCATAAAGGTATACACACCGTCTTTACGTTTGGAATTGGATGCCAGAGGCTTGGATGATGTTTTCGGACTGTCTGCTTCCACCGTTTGCGTCTCAACAATCTCAGGAGGACGAAACAGCGCATTCTGCGCAACGATCGCGCCTAAAATAAGAAACAGCAGAATCAGCAGAACAACAGGAAATTTGCTTTTTTTCTTTTTGACCGGAATCTCATCCGTCATCTCCATGTAGAGATCCTGCTGATCATCATACATAGTTTGCCGTGTTTTTTTACGCATTAACTGTGACCCTTCCGACGATACCATTCATACGCTTCTAGTGTTGCAGCATGCAGAACATCCCCACGTTCACGTACTACATTGATGCTCATCTTCAGAGCAATACACATTGCTTTATCTATATCGTCATAACATGCTGCCCTCAAATCCTCCACGCCGGGATAAGTGCGGTTCGGTTCGATGCAGTCTGCCAGATATATTACCTTTTCCAACATGGTCATCTCCGGTCGTCCCGTAGTATGCCACCGTATCGCATCGCAGACTTCCTGGGAGACGCCAAATTCTCTTCTTGCATATTCCGATCCGGTTATCGCATGCAAAAGCTTGGGGTTTTCCCGTTCAGAATCGCTGATAATGATACCATACTTGTCGGCCAATAGCAATTGACCGTCAGTATCCAGTTTCTTTGTCACATCATGAAGCAGGCCTGCTTCTTCCGCAGTTTGAGGGTCCACTCCCCATCGGTCCGCCAGGCGGGAGGCTTCCTCCCTGACTCCGTAGACATGACGAAGTCTTTTAGGTTTATGGAGCGGAACGATCTTCTTTTCCAGCCACGACAGATTGATCTGAGCCGAATACAGCCGCGCACGAATGATATCCGTGTATACGGAATCATTCAGCAGATCATTCCCCTTCCGTTCCTTCAGGAGAGCACGAATCTGGGAAGAAGACATTGGCATCGGCGGCACATCGATAAAATGAATGACCGCGTTATACTGGTCTTTCAGTGCCTGTGCCTTCCCGAGAATCTGATCATCGTCATTGTCAAATCTGGAAAGAACAATCAGTTCCAGTTCCTTTAACAAGTACTCGAAGTGATACCATTCCTCAAAGGAAAGCAGCATATCCGTCCCCATAACGAACATCAGAGTATCCGTCGGATACCGATCCCGCAGTGCCTTGACGGTATCAGCCGTATAGCTTCGTCCTTCCCTCTGGATCTCCATATCCGAGACCTGAACACCGGGCAATTCGCTGAAGTTATCAATGCACATTCGAAGTCGAGTGGAGGAATCCGGACTGCCTTCCTCCAGTTCCTTATGGGGAGGCACATTATCCGGAATAATCAGAAACAGATCCGGCCGAATATGTTCCGATACCATCTCCACGACGCTTCTATGGCCCAGATGCGGCGGATTAAAACTGCCGCCAAACACTGCGATCTTCATATTTTTCTTTCTTTCTTAAGATCGATCTTCGGGTTCTGAGGATTTCTCCGAAAGAGAACAAATACATTTCCGATCACCTGTACAGCTTCTGCAGAACAGAGTTCACACAGTGTCTCGGATGCTTCACGAGCGGAAAGCAGCGAAGTCTCCAGCACTCTGCCCTTCACAAGTTCTCTTGCTTTTAAAGCATTGTTCATTTCGGAAACGGTGTTTTCCGTTATACCGCCTTTTCCAACGGTAACTATCACGTTTTCTTTGGACGCCAGTCCTCTGAGCATAGCTCGCTGTTTACTGGTCAGCGCCATTAAAGTATTCCTCCAGTTTCGTTTTAAATACAGACAGTGCACGGGCACGATGAGAGATCTGCTGTTTCACGGCTCCAAGTTCCGCCATGGATTGTTCATATCCTAAAGGCTGAAATACGGGATCATAGCCGAACCCGTCATTCCCTCTCGGAGTTTCGAGGATATTCCCCTCACATGTGCCGTCAGCATTGATCTCGGTCCCGTCTTCCAGGATGCAGCAGATCGAACAGACAAATCGTGCGGAACGATCCCGGATCCCTTCCATCTTTTTCAGAAGATACCGGTATCGATCTTCATCGCTGTCATCGTGATTGCCGGTATATCGGGCAGAAAAGACACCGGGTTCCCCATTGAGTGCATCGACCATCAGACCGGAATCATCAGCGATCACAGCACATCCCAAAGCCTTGGATGCTGCAGTGGCCTTTAGCCGCGCATTCTCCATAAATGTTGTACCGGTCTCGTCGACATCATCGGTAAAACCAGCTTCCCGCTGACTGATGATCTCCACACCGAGATCTGCCAGAAGATCACTCATCTCAGCGATCTTCCCCTTGTTATTGGACGCAATTACTAGTCTCATATCATCATTCCTTAAACAGAGCCTGCACATAGGACTGTGCCTCGAATGGAATCAGATCATCAATCTGCTCGCCGACTCCGACCATCTTCACGGGAATGTTCAGCTCATTTGCGATACCAAACACCACTCCGCCTTTTGCCGTGCCATCCAGCTTCGTAAGGACGATTCCGGTAATACCGGCAAAGTCCAGAAACTGTTTTGCCTGATTCAACCCGTTTTGCCCGGTAGTGGCATCGAGCACCATCAGGATCTCAACATCAGATTCCGGAAGCTCCCGTTCCACGATACGGGTCATCTTATTGAGCTCATTCATCAGGTTCTGCTTATTGTGAAGTCTTCCGGCCGTATCGATAATCACGATATCAGTCTGACGGGCACGCGCGGCATTGATGCCATCAAAAACAACGGATGCAGGATCGCTTCCTTCCTTGTGCTTGATGATGTCCGCACCGGAACGCTCAGCCCAAACGGTAAGCTGCTCTGCCGCTGCCGCACGGAACGTATCGCCGGCACAGAGAAGCACTTTCTTTCCTTCATTCACATACTGTGCGGCAAGTTTTCCGATGGTAGTGGTCTTGCCCACCCCGTTAACACCTACCATGAGGATCACGGATGGAACCGTTCCGGTCTTGATCTGTGAATCTCCTACATTCAGCATTTTGGCCAGGATCTCGCAAAGGCCTTCTTTTGCCTCATAGCCTTTCCGGAAACGTCTCTCCCAGGTCATCTTTTTCATCTCATAAACGACCTTTTCTGCGGTTGCTGCACCGCAGTCGGACATAATCAGGAGTTCTTCCAGATCCTCATAGAATTCATCCGAATCCGGTTTAAACTCCTTGAAGAGCTCTTCCAGTTCTTCCATGTTGTTTCTGGTCTTCGTCAGACCGGAAAACATTTTATCAAAAATTCCCATGTATAATCCTCACATTATCGTTTCGCAGCTTTGATTGTTCTTTCCGTCTCTTCCATGCTCAGTGCAAGGACTTTGGAAACGCCCTTTTCCTGCATCGTAACACCATACAGGAAATCCGTGTTCTCCATCGTACCACGACGGTGAGTAATGACGATGAACTGCGTATGCTTTGAATACTTGCGCATATAATCGGCATAACGGAGTACATTGGATTCATCCAGTGCAGCTTCGATCTCGTCCATGACGCAGAAAGGTGTGGGCCGGACTTTAATGATTGCAAAATAGAGAGCGATCGCGACAAAGGCCATCTCACCGCCGCTGAGGAGGCTCAGACTGCTCAGCGCTTTTCCCGGCGGCTGCACCTGGATCTCGATTCCGCAGTCCAGAACGTGATCTTCATCTTCAAGCACCAGCGCCGCTTTACCGCCGCCGAACAGTTCAAGGAACGTCTCCTGAAACGCTTTATTGATCTGATTGAATTTATCAATGAACACCGTTTCCATCTCGGAAGTGATATCACTGATGATCACAAGAAGCTCTTTCTTGGATTTATCGATATCATCACGCTGAGAGGTAAGGAAATTATACCGCTCACTGACACGCTCGTATTCCTCGATCGCACCAAGGTTCGGCGTACCCAGCGCTCCCAGCTGACGGCGAAGATCCGCGATCTCCTTGTTGGTTTTCTGCAGGCTTTCCAGTGGCTGCCGAATCTCCTGTGCAGAGGTGTAGCTGAGTTCATAGTTATCCCAGAGTTTATCAAGCAGCTGCTTTTCTTCCATATCGGCAGCGACTTTTTTCTGTTCCAGTTTCGCCACTGAACGCTCCAGATTCAGGAGCTCTTTGTTGGAATCCTGAACACTGCGGTCGGTCTGGTTTCTCTTGCCTTCCAGATCCATCTTGGTATCAACGATCTTTTTGATCTCGTCCTTCCAGTGAGAAAGCCGCTGCTGCAGCGTACTGTTTTTCTTTTCCAGAGATTCCAGTTGCTGCTTCATGCCGGCTACCCGCGTTTCCTCGGTCTCTATGGCATTGCGCCGGGACTCACTGTCCCCGGTAATAGCCAGCAGCAGTGCTTTCAGCTGGCTGATCGCAGAAGACGTTGCGCTGGATTTGGAAACATTGGATGTGATCAGATTCTGAATACTGATCTGATCTTCCACCGCCATTGAGCGCTGGTACTGTACAGACTGAAGTTCGGATGTAGCCTCATCCAGCTCCTTCGTATTTTTAAGGATATTGTTCTCTATGACGATCTTATCCTGTTTCAGCCGCTCCAGCTCATTGGCGCGGGAAAGCATGCCGGCATTTCGAACATAGCTGCCGCCGGTCATGGAGCCTCCGGCATTGATCAGCTGGCCGTCCAGTGTCACGATGCGGAGTCGGTAACTGTTGTTTTTTGACATGCGGATGGCATCGGCAAGGGTCTGCGCTACAATGGTTCTGCCAAGCAGATTGGCGATGATCCCGTCATACTGTTTATCGTAGGAAACCAGATCATAGGCAAGTCCCACGAATCCCTTGTCCTGTGTGGGGAGATCCGTCAGTACATTGCCGCGGATCACGTCGATAGGAAGGAAAGTGGCACGGCCGGAATCTTCTCTTTTCAGCAGTTCGATCGCGCTTCGCCCATCATTCTGAGTGCTGACAACGATATTCTGCATTGCGCCGCCCATTGCAGTCTCAATGGCAAGCGCATACTGATCTTCTGCTTTGATCAGACTGGCTACTGGTCCGTGAATACCTTTAAGGACCTTGTGAGAAGCTTCTTTCATGACTGTACGAACAGCATTGGAATACCCCTGAAACTCCTTTTCCATTGCAGAAAGGAGCTGGATACGGGAATCCATACTGCGGGATTCCACCTGCAGGGAGGTCTGTTTCTTCTGCAGAGAATCCACCGTTGCCTGACGGGACTGAATCTTCATGTCACAGCCGCGGATTATATTATTCGCGGAATCCAGTTTTTCCTGGTTTTCAATATTCTCTGCTTCAAGATCTCGGATCAGCTGTTCGTTGGTGTCGATCTGCTCACGGATCTCTGTAGCACGCTGTTCGGAATTGGAGATATCTCCTTTCATCCGTTCGATGCTGGCAAAAGCATTGCGGATATTCGTTTCGATAACAGCGCGTTCCGCATCATTTGCGGAGATATCATTCTGAACCTGAGAAAGCTTTTCACGGGCATCGTCCGCTTCCATATCCTTCTGGTGCATACGTTCAAGAAGACTGTCGGAAGAGGCATACAGCGCATCCAGTTCCGCATGCGCCTGTGCCAGTTTCTCCTTGGCTTCCTCGTAGCTGCTGTTTACTGCGTCACTGTTATCACGCAGCTTATCCAGAGATGCCATCCATGCCGAGATCTCCTTGATCCGCAGTACGTCGTGGATCTGAAGGTATTTTTTCGCCACTTCCGACTGCCGTCTCAGTGGTTCCACCTGAAGTTCAAGTTCCTCGATCTTGTCGTTGACACGAACCAGGTTTTCTTCCGTCTTCTGCAGTTTTCTCTCTGCGTCTTCCTTGCGGTAACGAAACCGGGATATTCCGGCAGCCTCTTCCATGACTTCACGTCGGTCGGCGGATTTGTTGGAAATGATCTCACTGATCCTTCCCTGTCCGATCACGGAATAACCGTCACGGCCGAGACCGGTATCCATCAGCAGTGAGTTGATATCCTTTAAACGGACCTGCTCCTTATTGATGTAATATTCGCTATCCCCGCTGCGGTAGTAGCGTCTGGATATAGAGACCTCGGATGTATCCAGATCAAACAGATGATCGGTATTATCCATCAGCAGTGTTACCTGGGCATAGCTCAATGGCGTACGTTTCGCTGTGCCTCCAAAAATGACATCTTCCATCTTGGATCCACGCAGAGTCTTCGTACGCTGTTCGCCCATTACCCATAATATTGCATCGGAAATATTGGATTTTCCGGAACCGTTTGGTCCGACAATACCGGTAATATTATTTTCGAATGTCAATGTAGTTTTTTCAGGAAATGATTTGAATCCCTGAATTTCCAACGCTTTCAGATACAAATGTAAAAGCTCCTCTAACAATAAAATGATAAAACTAATAAATTATACTATTTTTCCAGTCCTTTTGCAATGGAACTGCCACGTCCCAATCCGGTACAGAGTCGTCGGGAATTACTCGAAATTCCATATCCGGAAAGATACGGGAAAGATAGTCCAGATTAGATTTTCGGTTCCCGGTCATTTTGGATACAAAGGACGGAGAAACATGCAGTTCCACGAGTCCGGACATCTTCCGGCTTTGAAGGATCTGTTCTGCTCGGTTTCGCATGATCCGGGAATAGACCAGTTCCCCGAAAGACGGATGATAGGCTCCCCCTGCCGCAGTTCCTCCGGAAAGGTCATCGCTGGGGTTTAGGCCAAGCCGGATGACTGGTATCCTGCTTTCCAGAAACATGGGGATGATACGGCTGCATAAACAAACTGCATCTTCCACCGTGTGTTCCTCATATTCCCCTTTTTTCCACATATCAAAAAGAGGTGTGTCACGAATGATCACCGTCGGATAGATCCGAACACCATCCGGATCCAGTTCTATCAGCTCCCGGGCTGTTTGAAGATCCTTATCCGGATCCGAACCGGGAAGCCCGGTCATCATCTGAAGAATCAGATGAAATCCTTCTTCGCGAATCAGATGAGAAGCACGAACCACATCTTCTGCCTTGTGTCCTCTGCCGGATTTAATCAGAACATCATCATCCATGGACTGGCAGCCCAGTTCGATCGTCTCAACTCCATATCTGCAAAGCAGCTGCAGGATATCGGAAGATATCGCATCCGGTCGTGTGGAACAGCGAATGGAGCGCACCCACCCGGCAGCACGATACGGCTGTACAATGGAAAGAAGTGTTTTCTGCACCTCCTTCGGTATCGCAGTAAAACTTCCTCCGTAAAAAGCTACTTCAAAGGGCGTGGAATCACAGACTTCATCTCTGCGGCAGCCCGCCCGCTCCAGTGTTTTATTCACCACTTCCGCCGTAGCGGAATAGTTCTGTCCCGTAATCGCATTCTGGTTGCAGAACACACAGTGATACGGACATCCAAGATGCGGTATGAAGACGGGAAGGATCCGATTGCGCGGACTCATGCCTGCAACCTATCCATGGCATCTCTTGCCGCCAGCTGTTCCGCTTCCTTCTTCGTTCTTCCGGTACCTTCTCCGCAGACATCCCCGTCAATGATCACATTGAATGTAAAACGTTTGTTATGATCCGGTCCGGATTCCGCGATCTGACGATATTCAATCGTCTTGCCCGGTGTTTTCTGCACGAACTCCTGAAGAAGAGTCTTCCAGTCACCGGAAGGTGCGGAATAATCGATCTCGCTGGTGAGAACATATTCGGAAATAAAAGCTTTGGCCGGAGTATATCCGCCATCCAGGTATATTGCAGCAATCACTGCCTCCACTGCGTCGGACAGGATCGACGGACGGCTGCGTCCACCGGTGGATTCCTCCCCTTTTCCCAAACGGATGTGGGAACCGAGATCCAGCTTCTTTGCCACTTCGAACAAAGCTGTCTCACAGACCAGTTCCGACCGAAACTTCGACATATTGCCTTCGGGAATCTCCGGTGTTTTTCTGTACAGATATTCCGCTGTGACCTGTCCGAGAATGGAGTCACCAAGAAATTCCAGTCGTTCATTGTCGCCAATTCCCAGTTTTTTATTCTCATTGGCAAAAGAACTGTGCGTCAGAGCGTGTTCCAGCAAATCCTGATCTTGAAACTGATATCCAAGACGTTCCTGTAAATCCCGCATATCAGCCCTCAGCACTGTCGATCTTCAGAAGATCGATGTTTTCTTTAATCTCATCCGTAAATCCGGATTCCGAAAAAACTTTGGCCTGACGGATCGCAGCAAAAATAGCATTGGCCTTGGAGGAACCGTGTGCCTTGATAACCGGTTTGGATATGCCGAGGAAAGCGGTTCCGCCGATCTCATCAGCGTCCATAGCTTTCTTCATTTCCTTCAGGCCGTCTTTGACCAACAGTGCACCGATCTTTGTCTTCAGGCTCTTCATCAGGGATTTCTTAATCATGCCGGACATCATTTTGGCGACACCCTCCGTAGTCTTCAGAAGGATGTTGCCGGTGAAGCCATCCGTAACAACGACATCCACAAGATCCTGATATACACCGGATGCTTCCACATTTCCGACAAAATTGATCCGTCCTGCATCTCCAGCTTCTTTCAGCAGCGCAAAGGTCTCATGCCGAAGTGCATCTCCCTTGGTATCTTCCGTACCGACATTTAACAATCCCACTCGGGGATTGTCGATATGAAGGATCTTCTTTGCATAAAAGCTTCCCATATAGGCAAATTGCAGCAGATATTCCGGAGTGCATTCTGCGTTTGCCCCGCAATCGATGAGCAGTGTACCATTCTCACCAACGGGTAGGGCCGGAGCCATAGCCGCTCTACGGATACCGCGGATCCTCTTAACGATCAAAGTCGCACCAGTGAGCAGTGCACCAGTACTTCCAGCAGAGACAACAGCGTCACCTTCACCATCCCGGAGCATATTGAGTGCGACAGTCATGGAGGCATCTTTCTTTCGGCGGGTCGCAGTACTGGGATCATCTTCCATGGTGATCACATCACGGGCATCAATCACGGTGATATCCGTTGCTCCCTCATCAGCCAGGCACTTCTGAACTTTTTCCATCTGGCCTACCAGTACAACTTCTACATCCAGTTCTCTGGATGCACGAACAGCACCTTTTACGATCTCTTCCGGTGCATTGTCGCCACCCATTGCATCAATAATTACTCGCATATCCGAAAAACCTCCTTATTTTTAATCGTGTCAATCTTTTCCAGTGCGCGTTTGGATAATTCCAGATTTTTATTTCGTTTCCCCTTCACCCGATAACCGAGGGGATCGATAATTCCAAAGTTGATGTTCATCGGCTGGAACGGACCGATACTGCCGCCGGAAATATAAGCAGCAAGAGCACCGATCGCGGTGGAAGACGGAAAATCTGCCGGTTCCAGTCCAAGCAGTTCCGCCGCGGTCTCGATTCCAACCAGCATTCCGGAAGCCGCAGATTCGATATATCCTTCCACACCGGTCATCTGTCCTGCAAACCGGATCCTGGGTTCCGATATCAGCCGGTAATACCGATCCAGATGCCCCGGAGAGTCCAGATACGTATTGCGGTGCATAACACCGTAACGAATGAATTCTGCATTTTTCAGAGCCGGGATCATGGAGAAGATCCGTTTCTGCTCCGGCCACGTAAGATGCGTCTGAAATCCGACCAGATTATACAGGGATCCTGACAGATTGTCCTTGCGAAGCTGAACGATCGCATAGGCTTCCTTTCCCGTGTGGGGATCGATCAGTCCCACCGGTTTCATAGGTCCGTATCGAAGAGTATCTTCCCCTCTCCTTGCCATGACCTCTACCGGCATGCATCCCTCAAAGACCTTGCTGTCTTCAAAGCCATGCGTCTCCGCTTCTTTTGCTGCAGTCAGTTCCCGTATGAAATCCTTATATTCCTGTTCATTCATCGGACAGTTGATATAATCCGGTGTTCCCTTATCATAACGGGAAGCGAGGAACGCGGAATTCATATCGACAGAATCCGCAGAAACGATAGGCGCCACCGCATCAAAGAAATGCAGAGAGAACTCAGGACAGGTCTCCTGGATCTTCTCCGCCAGCGGATCGCTGGTAAGAGGGCCGGAGGCAATAATGACATTTCCATCCGGTATCTCGGTCACTTCACGATGCTCCACCGTGATATATGGGTCGTTCTCCAAATGTTCTGTAATAAAACGGGAAAAACCTTCCCGGTCCACGGCCAGAGCACCGCCGGCAGGGACTTTTGTTGCGTCCGCACTCTTCATGATCAGAGAGCCCATCCGACGCATCTCTTCCTTCAGCAAGCCAACTGCATTGCTCAATTCATTGGAGCGAAGAGAATTGGAACAGACCAGTTCCGCAAACAGCGGAGACTGATGTGCCTGCGTAAAATGATCCGGCTTCATATCGATCAGTCTGACCGGGATATGTCGGCGGGCAAGCTGCCAGGCGCATTCCGATCCTGCCAGTCCCGCTCCTACAATAATAATATCATTTATCATAGTTCTGAATAGTTCTCCAGAAATGTCCATAGGGCGGCATGGCTGCCGCCCTGTAATCTGTTACTTGCTTGCCTGTCTGGTTCCTGTGGTACTTTTTTTAGCGTCGGATTTGGCTGATGCCCCGCTGCTTCTTCTTTTGAAAGTACGGTCTTCCAAAGGAACAAAGCTCGGACAGGCTTCATTTTCGCACATTGGTTTTCTCCGTCCGCGACCGTTTTTCTTAAACAGCGTCTTCCCACAATCCGGACATACTTCCGCCGTAGGAACATCCCAGGTCATAAAACCGCATTCCTGACCTCGTTCACAGCCGTAATAGGTATAACCGTTGCGCGACTTCTTTTTCAGGATACGACTGTCACATTTCGGACATTTTCCCGGAGTCTCCACAACCAGAGGCTTTGTGAAAGTACAGGTGGGATAGTTCGGGCAGGCCAGGAACTTGCCGAATTTGCCATTTTTAATGACCAGATTGGCACCGCATACTTCACATTTCTCTTCCGTCACTTCATCAGGAACTTTGATGCGTTCTCCCTGCATGGCCTCTTCAGCCGATTTCAGTTCACGTTCAAATTCATCATAGAATTCCGTGAGAACTTCATGCCATTCTTTGGTCCCGTTCTCGATCTCGTCCAGATTCTCTTCCATATGAGCCGTAAATTTCAGATCTACAATATCCGAGAAACGCTCATCCATAAGATCCGTAACCACGACTCCGAGATTCGTCGGTTTCAGATACTTGCCGTCCTTTTCCACATATTCCTTCGCAGTAATATTGGAAATAATAGGAGCATAGGTGGAAGGTCTTCCAATGCCGTTTTCCTCCAGGGCACGGATCAGGGATGCTTCCGTATAACGGGATGGCGGCTGTGTGAACTGCTGTTCCGGGATCATGCGGTCCAGAAACACTTCCTGGCCTTTTGCAAGCTTGGGAAGCGGATTTTTCGGTGCGTTCTCGTCATCCTCTCTGGAATCTGCGGAAAGCACGGTATATCCGGGAAACTTCAGTTCCGAGTAACTGGATTTGAAAAGATGCCCGGCCGAAATGATATCCGTTGCAACATTGTCATAAGTCGCATTGGCCATCTGGGAGGCAGTAAAGCGTTCCCAGATCAGACGATAAAGCCGATACTGATCGTTATTCAGATCCTTTTTTGCTTCCTCCGGTGTCAGGAAAACATCCGTAGGACGAATGGCCTCATGGGCATCCTGGGCGCCGGCTTTGGTTTTATAGGTTCTGGGGCCATTATAATAATCATCCCCATACTTCTGATGAATAAAGGCCGCAGCCGCATTCAGTGCATCCTGAGAAAGGCGCAGAGAGTCAGTTCTCATATAAGTGATAAGACCGGTGGTTCCCCGACCGCTGATCGTCACACCTTCATACAGCTGCTGCGCGATGGACATGGTACGCCGCGGTGTCATACCCAGTCTGCGTGATGCTTCCTGCTGCAAAGTAGAGGTGATGAACGGAGGTGCCGGACTTCTTCTCTTTACACTCCGCTTCTGGTTTTCCACCAGGAACGGCTGGCCTTTGATCTCGGAAAGGACCTGATTGACTTCCTCTTCCGAATGCAGTTCCTTCTTTTTCCCGTTGGAACCATGATATCGTGCCGTGAACGAGGTCTCCGGAGAGCCGCAGTTGAGTGCAGCATCCAGATTCCAGTATTCCTGCGGGACGAAATCATCGATCTCCTTTTCCCGTTCTACCACCATCTTGGTAGCTACTGACTGAACACGACCGGCGGAAAGACCGCGGCGGATAGTCTTCCAGAGAAGCGGAGACACCTTATAACCTACGATGCGGTCCAAGATCCGTCGGGTCTGTTGTGCGTTTACAAGATCGATATCGATATCGCGTGGTTTTTCAATACTGTCGGTAACGACTTTCTTCGTAATCTCATTGAATGTGACCCGCTTTGCTTTCTCATCTTCCAGGTTAAGAAGTTCCTTAAGATGCCATGAAATGGCTTCGCCCTCACGGTCCGGGTCAGTCGCAAGATAAACGATATCCGCATTTTTCGACCGTTTGCGAAGATCTGAGATCACATCCGCTCTTCCCTTCACGGGAATATAATGCGGTTCGAAGTTATTCTCGATGTCCACACCGAGTTTGCTCTTCGGCAGATCTCGCAGATGGCCCATGGATGCGACTACCTTATAATCACTTCCCAGATAACGCTCTATAGTTTTTGCTTTTGCTGGTGATTCCACAATAACCAGCTTGCTACCGGCTTTTGCCATGAATGAACCTCTCTTCTGTTATTCAATAAAACAGGCGCCACAAGATATTGGTGCCCATCAGTACTTTCAGTCACAAAATATAATTGTTAAGATTTTTGTTGTCAACTTTTTTTTGCAAAGAAGCTCCATTTCCATATTTATAATATGGAACGTGACATCTCCCACATTAATATAGACGCTGCTGATGCGGCATTCAGAGATTCCGAATCCGGATTCATGGGAATGATCACTGATTGATCACAGAACTCCAGCATCTGTTCGGAAATGCCGTGTCCCTCACTGCCAATGACGACTGACGCATTCTCAAGCTCGATCTTACGGATATCTTCGGACTGATCGGTAAGTGCCGCTCCGTAAATCGGTCTCTCCACGACAGCAGCAAGCTCCTCTGTATCTTTCACTGTGAATATACACTGACGAAACACGGCTCCCATGGTGGCACGTACCGTACGGGGATGATACAGGTCCGCACAATCTCCGCAAAGGATCACCGCGGGAATCTTCATGGCATTTGCGCAGCGGATGATCGTACCCACGTTTCCCGGATCCTGAACGTTTTCCAGAATCACCGCACGGGAAACACCATGTTCCGGTACGGAGGGGATCCTGACGGAAAACAAAGGTCCGGGGCTGTTTTTCAGCGGAGATACATAATCGAACAGATCTGCGGGCAGAACGGTCTGCTCCGGCAGATCCTCAAACCCATTCATCGGTTGATCCTTCCAGAATACCGATGTCACAGTCTGCCCTGCTTCCAGAGCTTCCTTAAGCAGCTTTATCCCGTCACAAAGAAAGACTCCCTGCTCTCTGCGGGCGGAAGACTCCCGGGCAAGCAGTCTGAGATTTTGTATGATCGGATTTTTTCGTGAAGTAATATGTTCCATAACCTACCATCAAATTGAACGACGGAACGAAAATGACCCGTCCCGTCGAAGTTCAGCATTCTTTCTGACATTATATAATTATCATTACGTCGAATGCCTGTCAAATTATTTTTCTTTCTTTTCCGCCTGTGCATCACAATAGACACAACGGTAAATGCCGTTTTCACGATCCGTCAGACGGAACACGTGAGAAATCTCCTGCTCCACAGAAGTGATGCAGCGAGGATTGCGGCAGAAGATCACATCGATCAGTGTCTCCGGCAATGCCGGATGCAATTTCTTAACGCGCTGACCATCCTTAATGATGTTTACCGTGATTCTCGGATCGATGTAGCCGAGGATCTCGTAATTGATCTTGATCTCTTCGTTGACTTTCAGGATGTCCTTTTTACCGCACTTTCCGCTGGGGGCATTTTTAATAAGCGCCACTTCACACTCAAGACGGTCCAGTTTCATCTTGCTGTACAATTCCATCCCGCGTCCCGCTGGAATATGATCAATCACTACACCGTTTACAATGGTACCAATAATCATTTTTTCTGCACCTCCAGCAATTTCATGATCAGAGCCATACGAATAAATTTTCCGTAAAGAGTCTGTCGGAAATAAACCGCACGGGGATCACTGTCCACGGAAACAGAGATCTCATTAACACGGGGAAGCGGATGAAGAATCTTCATCGTCTTCTTCGCAGGAACAAGTTTCTGCGGTGTCAGAATATAACGGTTCTTCAGGCGGATATAATCTGCCTCGTTGAAGAATCGCTCTCTCTGAACGCGGGTCATATAGAGGATATCCAGTTCCGGGATCACGGATTCAAGATCTTCCGTTTCCTTATACTCGATGTTTTGGGGCTCCAGATACTGATCCTTTACATAGTCCGGCACTTTCAGTTCGTCCGGAGAGATCAATACAAACTTTACGTTGTCATAACGGGACAATGCCGCGATCAGCGAATGGACCGTACGTCCGAATTTGAGGTCACCGCACAAACCAACGGTGAGATTATCAAAAGTACCGCATTCCTTGTAGATCGTCAGCAGATCGGTGAGAGTCTGTGTGGGATGATTATGTCCTCCATCTCCGGCATTGATGACAGGAACCGAAGCTTTCATGGAAGCAACGAGGGGTGCCCCTTCCTTCGGATGCCGCATGGCGATGATATCCGCATAGTTGCTGACAATGATCGCTGTATCGGAAACGCTCTCCCCTTTTGCCGCTGAGGAGCTGTTTGCCTCCGAGAAACCGAGACAGTTTCCTCCCAGCTCATACATAGCTGCTTCAAAAGACAGACGGGTGCGGGTGGATGGTTCATAGAACAGAGTTGCCAGTTTCTTTCCCTTGCAGATCTCGCTGTACTGATCTGGATGATCCATAATATCGCAAGCGGTGCTGATCAGGTCATCGATTTCTTCTCTGGACAGATCAAGAATGTCAATCAAACTTCTCATTTCAGTTCTCCTATCCAGCTTTCATCGGAAGGATTCGACCGAAATCGAATCAGCGCATCCCGATCACTTTCTTCAATGTACCCGGTTTTCACGGCCACGTCGATCACAGTGTCAAAATTTGTGATGCTGATGTTTTTCACGTCCGCTTCTTTCAAACGGTCCAGGCCTTTCTGCATACCGTAGGTAAATATACTGACGATACCCAAGACCTCCGCGCCTGCTTCTCTCAGAGCATTTACCACATCAATGGCGCTTCCTCCGGTAGAGATCAGATCTTCCACGACAACGACTTTTGCCCCTTCCGGAAGCCGGCCTTCGATCCGGTTCTGCCGACCGTGATCCTTGTTGCCGGAACGCACATAGCCCATCGGCATGTGAAGAATATGTCCGGCAATCGCAGCATGGGCGATTCCGGCAGTACTCGTACCCATCAGCACTTCACAGTCCGGGTACTCGCGCTTAACAGTATCTGCGATGGCCTGTTCGACCACATCTCTGACTTCGGGGGCTGTCAGGATCAAACGGTTATCGCAGTAGATGGGGCTTTTGATGCCACTGGCCCAGGTAAACGGATCTTTGGGGCGAAGAAAAACCGCGCCAATGGAAAGAAGGCCCTCCGCTACTTTTTCCGAAACACTCATTTACATTACCTCCATATATATCACGATTTCTTTATTAATCATTCAAAAATTCCGCACAGCATCGATTATAAGCAGCCACAGGATCTTCTGCCTGAGTCACCGGCCGTCCCACTACGATATAATCCGAACCAAGCTCTCTGGCCTTTGCAGGCGTCGTCACACGAACCTGGTCCCCTTTTTCACCGTCCGCGAAACGAACGCCAGGGGTCACCGTGATAAATTCCTTTCCGCAGTGTTCTTTCACAAATCCGGCTTCCAGAGGAGAACACACTACGCCGTCCAGTCCTGCAGTCTTTGCGTTCGCCGCGTAATGCCGGACAACATCCTTCAGCGGTTCCCGGATCAGGAGGTCACGAGTCATGATTTCCTCGCTGGTACTGGTAAGCTGCGTTACTGCGATAAGCAGCGGACGGGTTCCATCCTCTCTTGTCAGGCCCTTCAGTGCCGCTTCCATCATGGGAACAGTTCCCGCTGCGTGGACGTTGCACATGTCAACATTCAGAGAAGACAGCACTTTCATGGATTTCATGACGGTATTCGGGATATCATGCAGTTTGAGATCCAGAAAAACCGGGTGGCCTCTCTCCTTGAGTTTGCGAACCATCTGTGGTCCTTCCGCATAATAAAGCTCCATACCGATCTTGACGTACGGTTTCTTCCCTGTGAACTGATCAAGAAATTCAAGACAGGTTCTGCCGTCCGAAAAATCACATGCGATTATTACATCTTTAGCCATGATGGGCCTCCCCAATAATAGATTGTAGTTCCGTAATTCCATACTGTTGCATCGTCTGCGGAAGATCATTCACTATATCCCGGCAGGCATACGGCGAAACCAGATTGGCCGCGCCGATCTCCACCGCACTTGCTCCGGCAAGCATCATTTCCAGAACATCTTCCGCTCCGCTGATCCCGCCAACACCAATGACAGGGATCTGAACGGCTTCATAAACCTGATACACCATGCGTACAGCAATGGGAAAAACTCCTTTTCCGGAGTATCCACCGGTCTTATTTGCGAGCAGCGGACTTCTGTTATTCAGATCGATGCGCATGCCCATCAGAGTATTGATCAGCGTCAGCCCGTCTGCACCGGCATCTTCACAGGCTTTTGCCATGAGTGTGATGTCTGTAATATTAGGAGTCAGTTTGATGAACACCGGTTTTTTCGTCACCTTTTTTACTGACTTCACAACTTCCGCCGCACTCTCGGGATCGGTACCGAAGGACATCCCTCCATGTTTCACGTTTGGGCAGCTGATATTGATCTCCAACAGGGAGATATCAGGGACCTGATCCAGCTTTTCACAGCACTCCACGTATTCCTCAACGGAAAAACCGCTGACATTGGCAATAATGGGTTTCTCAAAGCACTTGCGGAGTTTTGGTATTTCCTCACCGATAACCTGATCCACACCGGGATTCTGTAGTCCGATGGCATTGAGCATGCCCGCCGGGCATTCCGCAATCCGCGGCTGAGGATTACCATAACGCGCCTGACTTGTCAGCCCCTTGATCACGATAGCGCCCAGCATGTTGATATCGTAAAAATCAGCAAACTCGTAACCGAAGGCAAAGGTCCCGCTGGCAGGGATTACCGGGTTTTCCAGTTGGATATTTCCCAGTCTGACACTCGTATCTACCATACCAGTTCCTCCAATCCGAATACCGGCCCGTCTTTGCAGACTCGTTTTGTTCCATTCCCCGTCGTAATGGAACATCCCATGCATGCGCCAAAACCGCATCCCATGCGTGCCTCTAAGGAAAACTGTCCGCCTACAGCAATCTTTTCACTTACCGCCCGCATCATGGGGACCGGACCGCAGCAATACACGAAACTGTATCGGCCCACATCCTCAAGGGCGTCCGTCACCAGTCCTTTCATACCAAGGGATCCGTCTTCTGTTGTAATGATCACACGACAGCCCATGGAACGCAGTTCGTTTTCCATCAGCACATTATCGGCTGAGGCAAATCCCATGATGACAGAAGGAATGATCTCCTGTTCCGTCAGATATTTCGCAAGACAGTAAATGGGTGATACTCCGCTTCCGCCTGCTATAAGCAGTGGATGATCCCCGGCAAGATTCACATCAAATCCGTTACCAAGTCCGGTAAGCACGTCAAGAGCATCTCCCTGCTTCAGTCCTGTCATGGCATCCGTTCCGTGTCCGGCGTTCTTATACATAATGCAAAACGATTCCTCAGTCCAAGACATCACGGAAAAGGGACGTCGCAGAAAGAATCCCGGTAAGGCCACATTAACGAACTGGCCCGGTTTCGTAAATCCGGCGGTATCGCCGGCCAGTGTAAGGACATGAGTATCCGGCGAGACCTTATGATTGTCGATGACTTTGTAAATATCCTGTACCATTCTTAATCTTCCCTGTATTATTCATCTTCCCAGACGAGATTGCCGCCGGAAAATGTCAGCTTACACCGACCAAAGACCCTTCGTCCGGCAAACGGTGTGCTGCGTCCTTTGGTCATGAATTCCTGCGGATCCACCACATATTCCTGATTCAGATCAAATACCGTAAAATCAGCGGGCTTACCTGCAGCAAAGGTCTTATCGATTCCAAATCGTTTCTGAGGATTGACGGTAAGCGGATTCAGGATCTCATCCAGCCGGAAAAGACCAGTCTTTACCAGTTCCGTGTAAAGCACCGGAAACGCAGTCTCCAGCCCCACGACACCCATGGCACTTTTCTCCAGGCCTCTTGATTTTTCCTCCGCGGAATGAGGTGCATGATCGGTGGCGATCATTTCGATGGTGCCGTCTTTCAGCCCATCACGAAGTGCCTGGCGGTCTTCTGCAGAACGGATGGGAGGATTCATTTTGAATCTGCCATCCTCCTGGAGATCATCTTCTGTCAGAACAAGATAATGAGGAGCCGTCTCACAGGAAATGTTAAGTCCCTCCGCCTTTGCTCTGCGGATCAGTTCCACACTCTCCTTTGTGGAGATATGACAGACGTGATAACCGCACCCGGTCTGCCGGACCAGTTCAATATCTCTTTCGATCTGTTTCCATTCGCTCTCGGAACAGATTCCGCGGTGTCCATGTTCCCTGGCATATCTTCCGTCATGGATATACCCGCCGTGGAGTAGCGTATTATCTTCACAATGTGCGACGATCAGTTTATTCAGTTCGCGGGCTTTTGACATTGCCTGCTTCATCATTCCGTCACTCTGTACGCCATGGCCATCATCGGAAAAAGCAACAACTCCCGATGCCATGCCATCCAGATCAGCAAGCTGCTCCCCCTTTTCATCCACAGTAATGCTCCCGTAAGGAAGAACCTGGATACAGGCATCCTCACGGATGATCTTCCACTGCTCCTCCAGGTGTTCCACGCTGTCCGGAACAGGATTCAGATTCGGCATGGTACATACGGTTGTATAACCGCCTCTCGCCCCGGACATGGAACCGGTACGGATCGTCTCCTTATAAGAAAAACCCGGCTCACGAAAGTGTACATGCACATCCGTGAAACCGGGAAACAAAAAACAATCATCCAGAGAGATAACTCTGGCGTCCATGTGATCTTCCATATTGGCGGAAAGAGAAACAACGATTCCGTCCTCGATAAGAACGTTTGTCTTTTTATGAAAATCGGATTCCGGCAAATAAACGCCGGTAATGAGATACTTCATCAGCAGTAACCTTTCTTTTGTTGCACAGAAACTCTTTCTGACGTTTTTGATTATTTATATTATATTATACTCAAACCGAATGTAAATGGAATACACCAACATATCCAAGCTTTCGCAAAGTTTTTTTGTCATTATTTGTCGCTTTAGACTATCCCGTTCCACGACATGATGTTGCCGCATGGAAATATCACCGCAAAATATAGTGGAAACTGCAGACGGATCTTACTCAAAAGACCTGTTGTAACCGGTTTGCCGCTTTAATTGGGTGAATTATTGAATTATTATACCATGGATTCCCCATTATTTGTCTATAATCCACCTTGACCCAGTCCTTATGCGGTGATATCATTACAAACAATCAACTGAATATTGCAATTAAAAGATAGAGGCGCAATTGTCATCAGTAATATGATTGGAAAGCTTTCGCACAGCATTGATCATATGAAAGGGGCCGTTGCCGAAGTGAAGGAATGCGAATCCTTTGCTGGGCAGTCGGATAAGATCCGGCTGACTGTCGCATTGGCGGAGTGCTATAATTAATTGATAATTCTGTTTTCATGAATTGTTATGACTTGCCGATGCACCTGCATCGGTTTTTTCATATCTGTAAATTGCAGTAGTTGAAAATCATTATTTGGAGGAACAACACCATGACATCCAATCCCATTTTCCGCGGCGTAGCAACCGCACTGGTCACACCCACCACCGAAAACGGAGTCGATTACGAGGCCCTCGGTCGTCTCATTGACTGGCAGATCGAAGAAGGAATCAATGCTCTTGTCATTGCCGGCACCACCGGCGAAGGCTCTACCCTCACCGTGGAAGAGCACAAAGAAGTGATCCGTTATTCCGTTCAGCGCGTCAATCACCGCATCCCCGTTATCGGAGGAACCGGTTCCAATGACACTTCTACTGCTATCGAACTGACAAAAAGCGCATGTGAAGACGGCGTCGATGCCTGTCTCGTCGTTACCCCTTATTACAACAAGGCAACACAGAATGGTCTGATTGCCATGTATAAGGCGATTGCGGATGCCTCCACAAAACCCATCATCATGTATAACGTTCCTTCCCGTACCGGTGTTAATATTGAGCCGTCCACTTATGCCGCTTTGGCAGGATATCCAAATATTGCCGCCATCAAGGAAGCAAACGGCAACATCTCCAAGATCGTGGAGGCAGCCGGTGCCATCGGCGATCAGCTGGATATGTATTCCGGTAATGACGATCAGGTTGTTCCCATCCTGTCCATGGGCGGCAGCGGCGTTATCTCTGTTGTCTCTAACGTAGCTCCCCGCCGTACCGTTGAGATGTGCGACCGTTATTTCGCCGGAGACGTTGCCGGCGCCGCCGAGATTCAGTGTGAACTGCTTCCTCTGATCCGTGCCCTGTTCTGCGAAGTCAATCCGATCCCGGTCAAGGCTGCCATGGCGGCAATGGGATATTGCAAAAACTATCTGCGCATGCCTCTGTGCCCCATGTCCGAAGCAAATGAAAGTGCAATGCTTCAGATCATGCGTGACATGGGAATTCTCCAGTGATATTATCTTAAAAAGAATCATCTTTACTGTCCATGCCGGGATTATATGATTCCGGCATGGATTGTTCATAACGTACCTATTCAATGAAAGAGGAGAATAAAATATGAGACTGATTGTGACCGCCTGCACCGGGCATATGGGTGCCATTGTCTGTGATCTGATCGAAGAGGGGTTTGAAAACCATACGCTGGCCGCAAAGACAAGCCGCCATTGTGAAGAAAACGGTGTAGACCGCTGCTACAAGAACATCAACGATTTTGATGGCGAAGCTGACTGCGTTGTGGATTTTTCCCATCACGAAGCAATCGGCGAGATCCTCGATTACTGTGTCCGCCGCAATCTTCCGATTGTGATCGGAACTACCGGCTTTACCGAGGAAGAGATGGCTCTGATCCATTCTGCTTCCGAAAAGATCCCCGTGTTCCAGTCCGCCAACATGTCGGTTGGCATCGCACTTCTTCGCAAGCTTGCCAAACAGACTGCCGTTATGTTCCCCGATGCGGATATCGAGATCGTGGAAAAACATCATCATCGAAAACTGGATGCCCCCAGCGGCACTGCCCTTCTTCTTGCACAGAGTATCGCTGAAGTACGGGAAAATGCCGTTTTTAATGAAGGTCGAAGCGGTCACGCCAAACGCACCCCGGAAGAGATCGGGATCCATGCGATCCGTATTGGAAACGAAGTGGGCACGCACGAAATACTCATCAGCAACGGAAACGAGACCATTACACTGAAACATGAAGCTGAAAACCGGGCCTTGTTTGCTCAGGGAGCACTGAAGGCAGCTTCTTTCATGGAAGGTAAAGAGCCTGGCTTCTACAACATGGATAATATGGTTTAAAGGAGAACGGATCATGAACGCTCAGGAGATTATAAACATTATTGCAACATCGGAAAAGAAAACTCCTGTCAAATGCTACATCAAAGAAAAAGAAGCCATTGATTACGGCTCTTCCAAAGTATTCGGCAGTGAGGACAAAATCGTCTTCGGCGAATGGAATGAACTGAAACCGATCCTGGAAGCCAACGCTGACAAGATCGAGGACATCGTGATCGAAAACAACTGCCGCAACAGTGCGATCCCCATGCTGGATCTGAAAAATATCAACGCCCGCATCGAGCCGGGTGCCATCATCCGCGACAACGTAGAGATCGGAAACAATGCCGTTATCATGATGGGGGCCGTGATCAACATCGGTGCAGTCGTTGGTGAAGGCACCATGATCGATATGGGCGCACTTCTTGGCGGACGTGCCATCGTAAAGAACCACTGCCACATCGGAGCCAATGCCGTTCTCGCCGGAGTAATCGAACCCGCATCCGCGACTCCGGTCATTATTGAAGATGACGTAATGGTCGGTGCCAATGCTGTCATCATTGAAGGTGTTCATGTCGGCAAGAATGCAGTGATCGCTGCCGGTGCAGTCGTACTGGAAGACGTTCCTGACAACGCTGTGGTTGCCGGGTGCCCGGCCAAGATCATCAAGATGAAAGACGAGAAGACCACGCAGAAGACCGCACTCATCGACGCTTTGCGCACCCTCTAATCAATACCAAAGACAAAGGAGCCATCTCAACGTGAGTATACGTGTAACGAAATTCGGCGGCACTTCCCTGGCGTCCGCAGAACAATTCCGTAAGGTAAAGGAAATCATCATGAGTCATCCGGATCGCCGCTATGTTGTAGCTTCGGCACCGGGCAAACGCTTTTCCGACGACATCAAAGTTACGGATCTGCTAAACGAAAGCTATCGTCTGGCTGCCGCCTCGGAAGATTATCATCCGGTTCTTCAGAAGATTCATGACAGGTTTTCCGATATTCTGACGGAATTGTCAATCCCTGATTTTCCTCTCGATGAGGAAATCGAGATTATTGCGAAACATCTTGGGATATCACCCAATGCCGATTATCTTGCCAGCCGCGGGGAATACCTGAACTCCAAGATTCTGGCATCTTTTCTTGGATATACATTTGTGGATCCGGCCGGACTGATTCTGTTTGATGACAACGGAAATCTGGACAGTGCTGCTACACGTACGAAACTCGGAGAGAGACTCGGCGAAGTGGAACGGGCCGTCGTAGCAGGTTTTTATGGTTCCTATTATGACGGAACGGTAAAGACATTCTCCCGTGGAGGATCCGACATCACCGGATCTCTTGTCGCTCAAAGCGTCAAGGCCGATATCTATGAAAACTGGACGGATGTTTCCGGTATGCTGGCTGCGGACCCTCGGATCGTCGAAAATCCGGTCCCTATCGACTATATCAGCTATCAGGAGTTGAGAGAGCTGTCTTATATGGGAGCTTCCGTTCTTCATGAAGATGCTGTCTTCCCTGTTCGGGAATCCGGCATTCCGATCAACATTCGAAACACCAATCGTCCGGAAGATCCCGGTACCATGATCATGGCCAAGCTCAAACCTGAAATGTCCCGCAATACCGTTACGGGAATCGCAGGAAAAAAGGGATTCAGTATCATTCAGATTGAAAAAGCTCTTATGAATAACGAGGTCGGTTACGTAGCCAAGCTTCTCGGCATCCTGGCAAAATACGAGATCTCCTTTGACCATGTTCCAACCGGTATCGATACCGTATCCGTTGTGGTGGATACCGATACTCTTCAGCCGGTAAAACGGGAAGTCGTTCATGAGATCTTTACAGAACTGGAACCGGACACGCTGTTCGTGGAAAACGGCATTTCCCTGATCGCTGTTGTCGGTCTTGGCATGATCCGCACTAAAGGCGTGGCTGCAAGGACGCTGAAAGCGATCTCCGATGCAGATATCAATATCCGCATGCTGGATCAGGGCTCCAGCGAACTGAATATCATCCTCGGCGTTAACGATGATGATTATGAAAAAGCGATTCGAAGCATATACAAGGAACTGTGGTCCTGACACCTGACAAATAAAAAGATCCTCCGATCGTGAACTGCTACCCGTCAAGCGGACAATGAAATAAAAAAAGATTTTTCTAGTACCATTCTTTGTGATGGTACTAGTTTTTTATGCCGCGAGATACATCTCGTGTTTTTCCATTGGAGATAGTATTCCAAGATTTCGCTGCAATCTTTCGTTGTTGTAATAGTCAATATAGTCCATAATCATCTGCACCAGAGAATCACGATCTCTAAACTTTTTCCCGTAGTATCTTTCTCGTTTTATGATGCCCCAAAACCCTTCCATAGGGCCGTTGTCAATGCACTTGCCAACGCGAGACATGCTTTGGATCATTCCGGCGCCCTCCAGCTTTCTGTGAAACGTTCGGTTGGTGTAC
>CAJOQP010000153.1 GCA_905236515.1 uncultured Oscillospiraceae bacterium
ACCTGCTTGCGGACCGCTTCCATATCGTCTGTGGTACCGCCCTTGTAGGGAGGCAGTGCATTCATCAACTGTCCCAGCGTCTCATTGTTGACACACTGCTGGACCATCACTCGCTGCCCGGCAAGCCAGGAGCGTTCCAGCCATTTGTAATAAGCCTGCTGATGATTGGTGGAAAAAGCAGTCGGCCAGTAATTGAAATCCGGATATCCCGAAGTATCGTGCCCTGTGGCACCGTCTACCACCAGTCCCCAGATATCATGAACGCCGCCGACGCCGTGTACATCACTGCAGTCGCTCAGTGCATCCTGGATCCCAAGGGGCGAGAAGTTGGATTTTGCAAAAACTGCCTCCCCGGAAGCTAGGTTATGGTTCAGATGAGCATGGGTATCGGCGTAGCCGGTTACCTTGTCTCCCACAGCCGGACGGGAAAGGGCATCTGCCGGACAGACCACGTTGCCGTTTTTGTCTGTGATAAGCACATTGGTATCCGCTTCCGGGAAAGGATTGGATCCAACGGTTCTTTCTACAATAAACGAGCTATCCTCTCCTGCGGTCCCATTCAGCTTCAAACCGGACCCGGCAGCAGTCAGATACTTGCCTGCGGCATAGGAACAGAGCGCAAATGTGTTCTCGCCTTTCTCCTCCAGCTTCCATCGTATGGAGTTTGCCAGCGTCGTGTTTCTCTGTACCCAGGTACCGTCAGTCGTCAGATAATTGCTGTCCTGATCATAGAGGATGTATTCTCCCAATCCGGATGCCTTAAAGAAAAACCGTGCTGCGCTTCCGCGGTCTGCACTGTCCGCCATGTATCGTCCGTTCCTGACGGTCACATACTTTCCCGTTGATTTCGATTTCAGTAAATAGTAGTGATCTACCAGCGAATAGACGCTCTCCTTTACGGATTCGATCCGCTGGATCACTGCACCAACAGCATTGGCCGTGATGATTTCTTTTTTCGTCTTTGTATTTCCTGCCAGCAGGACCCGCGTACCGGGTGCAGTCACGCTGAGCGTGTTCTTCACGTGAACATCCTGAAGCATCACTTCCCGGTAGGATGCACCGGGTGCAACCAGAACATCTTCCGCTTCCCCGGTGACGGTCACTCCGGGGGCTGCCACCAGGGTGATACCCTCGGGTTTTGCCTCCAGCGTAGCGTTTTCCTTATTGGAGTAGGCGGATATGGCGGCGCTGAGCATCGTCACCGCCTGCGCTCTTGTCAGCGGAGTCTTCGGAGCAAACCGTCCGTCTCCCATACCGGCGACGATCCCCTTGTCGGCGATGGCTTTCACATCATGAACAGCCCACCAGCTGATGTCGCCGTTGTCCTTAAATGAGGTCTTCCCCGCCTTACCGTCAATAGCCAGTGCCCTGGCGAGGATCACGGCTGCCTGCTCTCTGGTCACAGGAGATTCCGGTTCCGCGCCGGCGTCCGTACCGCCGAGGATCCCGGCCTTTACACAGGCCAGCACATAAGGGGTATACCACATATCTGCCGGCAGATCTCCGAATCGGTTGTCCGCCTGCTCTGCAAGTCCCAGAAGAGAACACATCAGTGCAGCAAATTCACCGCGGGTCAGCATCCGGTCCGGACGGAAGGTCCCATCCTCATAACCGGCTGCCAGTCCGAGATCCACCCATCGGGTGATGGCCTTTTCTCCCCAATGTCCTCTGGTATCGGAAAACCCTTTAGCCGCGGCCACCGGACTCAGGATAGCCGTAGCCAGAACCAGCACCAGAAACAGGGCGATTATTCTTTTCTTCTGCCTCATTGTTCCGTCTCCTATATATCAGAATCGTTCAAACATGCGAATCTGCCGTCAATACTGTCCCGAAAGACCCTTGTCACATTCCTCCCGGGAGATCTCCCCGTTATTGTACTGGGCCATCAGGTTCACATCCTTATCCCGCAGCTTATACCGCATTACGAGAAGGATGATGGCAAGGATGGGACCGATGGTGCTGATCCAGGTCAGAACATGCCAGCAGCCCTGCGCTCCCACGGCATCCACGATTCCGGTCACGGGATCTGCGTTGGCTGCCTTGAATCCGAACATGGCCAGAAGCAGCAGAGAGATACTGTTCATGAGCGCACCGGAGAGTTTTGTCACACTGGTCTGAATGGAGAACGTGATCCCCTCCTGCCGGACTCCGGTCTTATACTGACCGTACTCGATGCAGTCCGGTGTAAACATATATACCAGCACGTTGTATCCCACCAGACCGACACCGCGAAGCGCCATGGTGATGTAGAGGGGGATATCACTGCTGTATCCCACAAGGAACTGAATGATGGACGCAAGGACAAAGAGTCCGAGACATCCGATATACAGCCAGAATTTATCGACCTTCCTGCACAGGGACGGGATAAATGCCGCTGCGATGATCGCCGGAATGATGGACATTGCCAGCAGGATGGTTCCCTTTTCCGTGCTCCCCAGCACATACTGGGCAAACATGGGGATCACGGTCTGCACGGTATTGGTCACACCCACGAGGAAAAATGCAATATAAAAAACGATGAGGAACTTATTCTGTCCCAGTGCCCGGAACATATCTTTCAGTGTCGGTGCATCCGCAGAACGCACCGTATTCCGTTCCTTGCCGAAAAACAGGATCGGCAGCATCAGGATCATGGATATTACAGACAGCGAGATGGACAGAAGCGGCCAGCCCAAGGGCATGTACAGGCCTTCGATGGCAAGAGTCGCCACCACCAGTGCCGTGGTTCCCACCAGACGTCCAATGGACAGGATGGAGTTTCTCTCCTCCACCTTTTCCGTCATTGCCGTGGACAGCGCATAGATCGGGGTATCACACATCGTGTAAGCGACCGACCACAGGCAGTAGCCGATGAATACCCATGCACACTTGGCGCTGACGCTCAGACTGTCCGGCATGCAGAAGATAAATATGGTTGTAGCCGGAATACAGATCCAGGAGATCTTCAGCCACGGCAGGAACTTTCCGCCCTTCAAATGGGCCTTATCGACGATCCTTCCGAAAATGATGTCATTGATCACGTCCCAGATCTGCGGCGCGATCACAACAGATGCCGCCAGTGCTTCGTTCACTCCGTGATTTAAAAGGAACAGTGAAATATAACTGGCGATGATCATGTAGAACAGATTCTGTCCGAAAAAATAGGAATAATAACTGATCCGTTCTCTTTTTGTAGTCTGCATTTCCATACTGTGTTTTCCTTTTCTTGGTGCCGCGAAGTCCGGCATCTCGGTCCCGGCTCCTTCACCAGCATTTATTGTGGGGGGCGTTTCAATACACACTGGATTGCGTTCCAGTAGTGTCCATTTAAAAGGTTCAGTACCGCGTTCATCATATGCTCAGGGAACATATCCTCACCGGATGCGACAAGTGCAAACAGCGGCATTTCCTTCATGGCAGCCGCCATCATGCCCTCCTGTCCCTCCTCTTCCTGAGATACTTTGGCTGCAAGATGATCCACATATTTCAGCAGGATCTTTCCGAACAGGTTGTGGCGGGCATTTTCCAGCGTATGTTCCGGCCCGTAGGGGCGTCTAATCCGTGTCACCGGGGCTGGAAGGGTCTTTCCATACAGCGCAGCGAACTGGTCATCCGGAACGTGCATGTCCTTCAGATCACCATAATAGAACGGTACGTCTCTTCTCCGATCCTCTACCGGTCTTTCCTTCGTGGTCAAAGTCAGTTCCAGAGAGAGCGGAAGATCTTCACTGCTGCCTCCTGCCCGAAGGATGTATTTCCCCGGCTCTGCATACCAGTTGTGGATGGCGGTATTGTAAAATGCAAGATCTTCTGACGAGAGCGTGAACTCTACGCTTCCGGTCTCCCCCGGTCTCAGCCGGATCTTCTGGAATCCCCGAAGTTCTTTCTCCGGATGGAATACCGCATCGCTGCGGTGGGAGGAAAACAGGAATACCGTTTCCTCCCCCTCCAGCTTTCCTGTGTTCTGAAGGGTAACGGTAATTGTGATGTCGCCGTTCTCGCTCAGTTCTCTCCGGTCGGCTTCAATGGCCCGGTAGCAAAATTTGGTATAGGACAGTCCGTGTCCGAAGGAGAATCTTACGGGTTTCCGGGCCCGGTCGTAATATCGGTATCCGGTCCAGATCCCCTCCCGGTATTCCACGGTTCCTTCGTTTCCGGGAAAGTTCTCATAGGATGGCACATCTTCCAGATGCATCGGCCAGGTCTCCGCCAGCTTTCCGCTGGGATTGACCTTTCCCATGAGGAGATCTGCTGCGGCAGCACCACAGGCTTCTCCGCCGAGATACAACAGCAGGATGGAAGGTACTTCGTCCTCCCACTCCATTTCCATGGGAGCGCCGCCCATGAGGATCACCGTCAGTCTGGGATTGACTTTTGCCGTTTCCCGGATCAGGCGGATCTGATTCTCCGGAATGCGGAGATCCTCTCGGTCAAATCCTTCGGATTCATATCTTTCCGGAAGACCGGCAAACAGGAACACCCGTTCGCTGCGGGATGCAACTTCCAAGGCATGACAGAGAAGTTCTTCCCCATCATCATTATCTTTCTCCAGCCGGTAGCCCGGTGCATATTCAGCACCCGGAATCTGCTCCCGGATCGCCTCTAGAGGAGTATCGATCCACAGCGGATGGATCTTGGAGCTGCCGGCTCCCTGAAAACGCGGTTTCTCCGCCATCTCTCCCAGGATCGCCGTGCTCTCTCCCGGACAGGCCGGAAGGATCCCGTTGTTCTTCAGCAGGACAGCACCCTTCTCGGCACACTCCTTCGCGAGGGCATGATGTTCCTTCGCATCATATTGAAAACCAGGCTGCTGCGCTTCCATACACTCCAGCGCCATCGCCGTGACCCGTTCTGCCGCCAGATCCAGCGCTTCCATTGAGAGTTTTCCCTTCTGGAGATCCCTCAGTACTTTCCGATCGTTGTATCCCTGATTTCCCGGCATTTCCAGATCCAGACCTGCCTGGATCCCCTGCGTTCGGTCATGAACGGCTCCCCAGTCGGAGATGACCGTTCCGTCATACTCCCACTCTTCCCGAAGGATGGTGGTCAGAAGTTCCCGGTTTTCGCTGTTGTATTCCCCATCCAGGCGGTTATAGGAACACATCACAGTCATCGGGGATGCTTCCTTCACCACCTGATTAAACGCTTTCAGATAGATCTCCCGCAAGGTCTGTTCATCGATCCTGGCATCGATGGTCATGCGGCGCTTTTCCTGATTGTTTGCCGCAAAGTGTTTTAACGATGCGCCAACACCAGTACTCTGTATTCCACGTACCATGGCACTTCCCAGTGTACCGGAAACTACAGGATCCTCCGAATAGTATTCAAAGTTACGCCCGCAGCGGGGATCCCTTTTGTGATTGATCCCGGGCCCAAGGATCACGGAGACCTGTTCCTGCAGGCACTCCTCACCCATCGCCTGTCCAACGCGGCTCACCAGTTTCGGATCAAACGTACAGGCCATCGTTACCGCCGCCGGAAAACAGACCGCCGGAACGCTCTCCCCAATGCCGAGATTATCTCCCCGATCCAGCTGCTTGCGCAGTCCGTGGGGGCCGTCCGAAAACATCACCGATGGAATACCCAGACGCTCCACCGGTTTCGTGTGCCAGGTGTCCAGTCCGGACATGAGTCCGACCTTTTCCTCTGTCGTCATCCGGGCGACCAGCTCTTGCGCACGTTTCCGGTAGACCGATCGGTCCCTGCAGGATCTTCGTCCTGCCACAGTTTGTTTTTCTGTGTTGTTATTCCCTGCTTTCACGGCGATGTCCCTGTTTCTTCCTCATTACTTGTTTTTTTATATTCATTGTAATCCTCTTCTTCGGACAATCATATTAAAATTTCCTGTTTATTATCAAATTTTCCTTTTCTTGCTGCTGAAATTATCCTATTATAATTGATAAAAGGTGCCTATCGCACCCGATCACAGACCCGGAAGGAGCTTATTATGTCCTCTCCCCGATTCAATCAGGATCCTCTGATCCATTCTTTTTATGACTATTCCCGTATTCCCATCTGGATCTTTACGGAAGACGGCATCCTGACCGAATGCTACATCCGCAGAAGCAGGCCGGACATGTTCACCCCGCTTCGGGATGTCCTTCCGCGCATTTATCGGGACTCAAAAAAACAGGATTATGAAGTCCTTGCCCGAAATAACGAGCTGTACATCAGCATTCGCTGTATGCCTGACGGATATGATTCTCCAGTATTTGCAATTCTGGGACCGATCCTTTTCACATCCTGCTATTCCCTGTTTGAGATGAGACAGCTCTCCTTTTCCGTCGGTCTTTCAGATCAGAATCTTACGGATCTCGTCTCGTATCTGCATGTCCTGGAATACTCCCGTGCGGGGAGCACGCTGCGTTTGGTCACGACCCTGCTGCATGCGGATTTTCCGTCCTCAAGATCCACGGACGTCCGCAGTGTGCTGGATCAGATCATAAAAGCCCAGGCAGATTCCGCGAACGGTGACACAAGGGATCATGACCGGCCTGCTCACACTTCCTACCGGGAAGAGCTGGCGGTCCTTCAATGTGTTCGGGACGGCGATCTGGACCGTCTGGCAGACACTTTCCGCTCCCAGCCGGAGATCCGTTATGGCCGCATGTCCTCCAGCCCTTTTCATCAGACTCTCTACGGGGTCATTGCCAACATCACACTGGTGACCCGATTCGCCATCATGGGAGGGATGCCGGAGGAGGACGCCTTCAATCTCAGTGATTATTACATACAAAAGACCGAACGCGTCCGGACACCGGCTGAGCTGCAGGAGATCAACGTTGAAATGGGCGTGGATTTCACTTCCCGCGTCGCACAGATCCGGGAACAGGAAATCTCCCGATACTGTCAGCCGGTCCGCCGTTGTATGGAGTATATACTGCGGCATGTCCGGGAGAAGGTCTCTCTGGACGAACTGGCAGAGGAAGTGAATCTTTCCCCGAAATACCTTTCCGATCTGTTCCGTCGGGAGACCGGACAGACGGTTCTCTCCTATATTCAGGAGCAGAAGATCCGGGAGGCAAAATTCCTGCTTCGTCACACGGAGGATTCTCTCGGTGAGATCAGTCATCGTCTCAACTTCAGTTCTCAGAGTTATTTCACCGCGGTGTTCCGTAAAACCACGAACCTGACCCCGCGGCAATACCGTGCCCTCCACATCTCGGACGAACGATTATAGTGATACTGCCCAATTGAGATTATATCAATTGCACGATCCGGACAATTTGTTTATTGATAATTGAAATGAGACAACCTTCTTGATACAATTAGAGTGTAATAGTGCCCTCAATGGGTTAACGCCTTAAAGGAAGATAATTGAGGTATCCTCATGGAAAACAAAAAGAAAAAGAAAGCTCTGCTGGGCGATATCGCCGGTATCGGATGCGGCGTTCTCGTTCTGGTCATGGCGTTGCTGATCAATATCAATGCCAATGCCGGAAAGACCGCCAGTGTCAAAGCCAGCGAGATCCCGGCGGAAGCGGTAACGGTCGTCGGTACGGCGGAAGGCCGCAACGGCGATGTATCCGTTGAAATCACAGCAGATGAAAACAACCTCTACCGGATCAAGATCCTGGATGAGGAAGAGACCGACGGAATCGGTTCACTGGCTCTGAAACAGCTCCCGGGAGCAATCCTGGATGCGCAGAATGTTCAGGTAGACAACGTTTCCGGTGCGACGATCACCTCCGAAGCAGTGAAGACCGCCATTTACAATGCGCTGAAAGAAAGCGGCATCAAACCGGCCACGTTCGGTGCTTCTCTCGTAAAGATCGTGAATACGGCAAAAAAAGTGGAGACCGGTTCCGGCATTACGGTAATGAAGGCCACTGACTGGGCGGAAAAGTATCCTGAGATCTACGAATCCTACATGAAGAATGCGGAGAACCGCGGTCAGGAAGATTATGTAGAAGAGTACCCCATGATCAAAACGCTGTATGACGGATACGGATTTGCCAAGTATTATGACAGTGCCCGCGGCCACATGTACGTGATCGATGATGTGACCAGCACCGGCCGTCCCCATGCTCTGGCAAACTGCTGGACCTGCAAAGTCCCCGAGTTTACCGCCATGGTCAACGAGATGGGCGATGCAGCATATCAGATGAAGTTCGAAGATGTTCAGCAGAACATCAACGAGCCGTTGAGCTGCTACAACTGTCACGCCAACGAACCCGGCGAGAACACGATCACTCATACATATCTGATCAACGGCGTAGGCGAAGATTTCGACCAGATCGACGCAGCCAACCTGGCATGCGGACAGTGCCACAACGAGTACTACTTCGATCCGGAAAGCAAGGCAACGACTCTGCCTCACAATAGTCTGGAATCCATGTCCCCGGATGACATTCTGGCCTACTACAATGACTTCAAGGGAACCGGCGAGCAGTTCTCGGACTACACCAATCCCAACACCGGAGTCAAACAGATCAAAGTCCAGCATCCGGAGCTTGAAACCTACCTTGGCGAGGGCAGCGTCCACCGCAACAAGTTCACCTGCGCGGACTGCCATATGGGCGATGCTGTGGCGGAAGACGGCACGGTTTACAAATCCCATTACCTCATCAGCCCGCTGGACAATGAAGACCTGATCAAGAATACCTGTTCGGAATGCCATACGGATTTGGAAGGTCAGGTTCGCGCGATCCAGGCAGGCGTCATGGCACGGGAAACGGAGATTGGAAACAAGCTGGAAGCCTTCCACAACAAACTGGCTGAAGCGGTTGCCGGCGGCAGCTACTCGGAAGAAGAACTGAATGCCATCCGCGATGTTCTTCGCAGCGCACAGTTCTACTGGGACTTCGTCTTCGTGGAAAACAGTGAAGGCGCCCACAACTCCGCACTGACCAAACAGTGTCTGGACAAGTCGGAGGCCCTGATCGAACAGGGCATGGCCATGTTCAAGTAAGACCTTAAACCAACAATGAGATATCGCCCGCCTTGCAACAACAGGCGGGCGATTTTTCGGAGGCAAAGTGTGAAGAAACTCTATTCTTTTTTCAAATCCATGCGATTCGGCCTGATCCTTCTGGTCCTCATCGCCATATGCTCTGTGATCGGATCGATCATTCCGCAGGACAAGGAAGTCTCCTGGTATGTTCAGAACTATCAGGATCTTCACGGCGTGATCCTCCTTTGCAAGGCACACCGCATTTTCCAAAGCTGGTATTTCATCGTCCTGCTGGCTCTGCTGAGTCTGAACCTGCTTCTGTGTACCGTCACCCGGCTGCGCATGCTTCTTTCCACTAGATCCTCTCCGGATCCGGCTACATATTCCCGGGATGAAGCGCATCTGACGGAAACCGGTATGTCCATTCTGCACGAGCACATGAAAAAGATGCACTGCAGGGAGAGCCGATACGGTGATGCCGTCATCTACAAAAAGAACAGCTTCGGCCGTTACGGAACGTTTATTACACATCTGTCCATACTCCTGACTGTCATCTTTGGTGCGGCGGCACTGTACCTGCCCACCACCATCGACCAGACCTGTGTTCCGGGAGAAGCTATTACCATGGAGGACGGAACGAAGATTGCCGTGGACTCCTTCCATATCGAAAATGAGTCCGGGGATCTGGATTATGCCAGCAAGGTCACGGTCACTCTTCCCAACGGGAAACAGAGCGATCTGACGGAAGTGAGCGTGAACCATCCCCTGTCTTTTGGCGAATACAAGATCTATCAGCAGACTTATGGGACCGCAGGCTCCGTCACGGTACGCAATACAGATACGGACGGTGTGGACACGCTGACACTGACGGATCAGTGCTTCCTCTCTATCGATGGAAATAACGGAATGTGGTATGAGGCCATCTATCCGGGCTACATCCAGGAGGAAGATGAAACGATCACTCTGATTACTTCCACCACCGGGCGATATGAGGATCCCGTGTATCAGGTACTTCTTTCCTCGGACGGGGTCAACACGCCGGTCCTGGCGTTTCCCGGTGAAAAGCTGACGGTCTACAACATGGAATTCACCTTCAACGATCCGGTGGAATATCCGGGCCTTCGCATCAAGCATACCCCGAAGCTGATCAACGCACTTCTTATCGCCGTGTTTGTTTTGATGATCATCGGCTTATATATCACGTTTTTCCTGCAGCCGGTCCTTGTAAAAGTGGATGATACCGGCTATGCCGTGGGCGGACCGAAGCCAGATGGTATGCGGATCGAACTGCAGGCGTTACTGGAAAACGAACAAGTAGAGGAGGAAAATGACGAATGTTAAACATCGTATTCTTCAGCGCACTGGTCCTTTATTTTCTGTGTTCCGTATGCCAGTTTGTTGCATCGGCACTCAAAAAAGATAAATTCGGAAAGATTGCTTTTGCCATCTTCCTGATCGCATTTCTGCTCCATACCGGGTACCTCATCGCCCGCGGAATCATTGCAAAACGGCTCCCCATGTCCAACCAGTTTGAATTCGCGACCACCTTCGCATGGGGCATCTCGCTGCTTCTCATCATCCTGCGCAAAAAATATGATGCAGAATGGATCACCGTCGTGGCCATGCCTGCCGCAGCTCTGATCCTGTCCTACGCGGCTCTGCAGCCTATGGAGATCAAAGAACTGATGCCGGCACTTCGGAGCGTCTGGTTCGGATTCCACATTGGCTCTGCTGCCATCGCATACTCAGCATTCATTATCGCCGGCGGAGCATCTCTCCGCTATCTGCTGCTGGCAAGAAAGAACGCACCGGACAATGCCGTGAAGCTCAACCAGATGGATTATCTGTCTTATCGCCTTATCGCGTTGGGATTCCTGTTCTTAACGATCACGATCCTTGTGGGCGCCATCTGGGCCGAACAGGCATGGTCCTCCTTCTGGACCTGGGATCCGAAAGAAGTATGGGCGCTGATCACCTGGATCGTATATGCCGTGTACCTGCATCTTCATCTGAGAAAGAAGAATCAGAAAATGCTGGCATGGTTTGCGATCATTGCTGTTCCTGTCGTACTGTTCACCTTTGTGGGTGTCAACAGTCTGATGCCCGGAATGCATTCCTACGGCTGATCACCTAAAAAATATGATAAAATGGATACTGCAGACGGGAGTTTTCTCTCGCCGCAGTATCCATTTTTGTTTTAGGGAGGACTCATGGCAATGAAAAAAACAATGGCTATTCTGTTGTCGGTACTGCTGATGCTCTTTCTGGCAGTTCCTACCTTTGCGTCCTCCGCGTTCTTTTCCCCGGCATCGGTCCTTTCGCGCACACTGCGATTTGATCTGTTCTCCTTTCTCCAGTGGGACATGCGGATGATCCGAATGCCCTCCGTCTGGGATTCCGGTCTTACGGGGCAAGGTGTGCAGGTCGGGATCATCGACTCCGGGATCTCTGCAAAGAACCGGGATCTTGATCCGGACCGGATCCTTCCGGGAATCGATTTCGTATCCGGCGATAATGCACTAACCGACACCAGCGGGCACGGCACCTTCATTGCCGGCATCATCGGAGCAACCCGGCACAACGGCTTTGGGATCTCCGGAATCGCACCGGAAGCGACGTTGGTGTCCATGAAGACATCGGATCACAAGCGTTCCGAGATCCACCATGTTGCCGACGCCATACGCGCCTGTGTAGATGACTATCAGTGTTCCGTGATCAATCTCAGTTCCAGTTCCAAAGAGTATTCCGAACTTCTGGAAGATGCGATCCGATATGCGGATAAAAAAGGAGTCATTATCGTCTGCCCCGTAGGAAACAACGGAGACGAAACGCTGAATTATCCTGCCGCTTATGAAGAGACCATCGGTGTCGGAGCGGTGGATTCCCACAAGTCTGTCAGCTCTTTTTCCAACTGCAACAACACTGTCTTCATCGTCGCGCCAGGCGAGGAGACTTTCAGTCTTGGCCGTACAAGATACGGTATAGTATTCCGCAATGGGACTTCCTACGCAGCGCCATTTGTGACCGGTCTTGCAGCGCTCCTGAAGGAGCGGTATCCTCAGATGACCAGAACGGATTTCTGTGAGATCCTTCAGCGCTCCTCTCTCGATCTCGGAGACGAAGGATATGATCCTCACTATGGCTGGGGTCTCATTCAGGCAGATGCTGCACTGCGTGCGGCCGATGAATATTTCTGACTTGTATCCACACTTTTGATGTTCTCAAAACAAAAAACAGGTCTTTCCGACACTGGAAAGACCTGTTTCATTTGTTTTAGAGAATTAAGCTTCCTTTTTCTCTTCGACGACCGGTCTGGGGCGGGGTGCACCGAACTGCCACTTGATAATGTTTCTCGGGCAGACGGTTGCGCACTTGCCGCATCCGATACATCTGCTGTAATCGATGTGAGCCAGATTGTTCTCAACCGTGATGGCGGGACCGTCTTTCAGCGGGCATTCACGCTGGCACTTCATACAGCCGATACAGCCGACATCGCACTGTTTCATCACGACGCCGCCCTTTTCCTGGCTGGAGCAGGTGGGAATGACCTTCTGTTTGTACGGGACCATCTCGATGATCTTCTTCGGGCAGACATCTGCGCAGGCGCCGCAGGCCACGCATTTCTCGCGGTCAACGTGTGCCACACCGTTTTCAACGCTCATGGCGCCGAACTGGCAGGCTTCCACACAGGTGCCGAGACCAACACATGCGAAGCGGCAGTCTTTGCTGTCGCGTCCGCCAAACAGCATTGCTGCCTGGCAGGTCTTGGGACCGCTGTAGTTGAAGCGAGGCTGAGCAACGTCATTGGAGCCGGAGCAGGTCACGTGTGCGACCATCTTCTCCGATGCCTCTGCAGAAACACCCATGATCTCACCGATCTTGGCTGCTGCGTCCGGACCGGCAACCACACACTTATTGGTGGGGCCGCCAGCAACGACTGCAGCTGCATATCCGTCACAGCCGGGGTATCCGCAGCCGCCGCAGTTTGCGCCGGCCAGACACTCACGGACCTGTTCCAGACGGGGATCCTGATCCACATGGAAAATCTTAGATGCAAGGCCGAGGACTGCACCAAACAGTGCACCCAGCAGGCCGAGGACAACTATTGCAAAAATAATCGTATTCATATCGTCGTGCCCTCCTTAAAAGATCTTCATGCCGCTGAAGCCCATGAATGCCAGAGACAGAAGTCCACCGGTAACCAGAGCAATGGCGAAGCCTTCGAAGGCCTTCGGATAGTCGGCGAATTCGATTTTCTCACGAACGGATGCCAGCAGGCAGATAGCTACCAGGAATCCGATACCGCCGGTGATGCCGTAAACCACGGACTCGATGAAGTTGTAGCTGTTCTGAGTGTTCAGAAGCACAACACCGAGAACGGCGCAGTTGGTGGTGATCAGAGGCAGGTAAATACCCAGTGCAGAATACAGAGAAGGAACCGATTTTTTCAGGAACATCTCAATAAACTGAACCAAGCTTGCAATAACAAGGATGTAAGCAACGGTCTGCATGAAGCCCAGGTCGAGCGGCATAAGGATCCACTCGTTGATCATCCAGCACAGTGCGGATGCAAGGCCCATGACGAAGATAACCGCCAGACCCATACCAGCAGCAGTGTCCATCTTGTTGGAGCAGCCGAGGAACGGGCAGATGCCAAGGAACTGAGAGAAGATAAAGTTGTTGATCAGGATGGCACCTAAAGAAATAGAAAGTAAACTAGTTAACATTATTTACCCTCCTTTTCTGCTCTCTCCCGAGCTTCCTTTTTCTCTTCCGATTTTCTTAACGCATAATTCATTGCGGCAAGAATGCAGCCGAGTGTGATGAAGCCGCCTACGGGAAGGGTCAGGATGCTGGCACCAAATTCAGACGGGAAGATCTGAACACCGTTGCCGGTGCCGATGACACCGTCGATGGTGTTGAGCAGTCCGCCGCCGAAGCTTCCCTTGCCCAGGAACTCACGGATCAGACACATGATAAAGAGAACTGCCGTGTAGCCAAGGCCCTGGAAGATACCATCACGGAATGCCAGGCCCACCGGATTCTTCTGGCAGAATGCCTCGGCACGTCCGATGATGATGCAGTTAACAACGATCAGCGGAATAAACACGCCCAGGGATTCGCTCAATGCCGGAATGTACGCCTGAAGGACCAGGTCTACGATGGTAACGAAGCCGGCAATGACAACGACGAAGATCGCCAGACGGATCTCGTTCGGAATAATCTTACGGATGGCGGAAATAACCACGTTGCAGCAGGTCAGGATGATCAGAACGGAGAGACCCATGCCGATACCATTGAACATGCTGGTGGTGATTGCCATCGTGGCACACATACCAATCTGCTGTACAAGAACGGGGTTATTGGTAATCAGGCCTTCTTTAAATTGTTGTTTTGCAGTCATTATTCAAGCCCTCCTTTAACCCAGCAAACTCGTGACGTACATGACATAACGAGCTTCGTCCGTGCAGGCACGGGACGTAATGGTCGCACCGGCGATGGCAGCGATGGAGCCGCCGTCTTTGGCCAGTTTAGCGGTTTCCAGAGTTGTGCCGTTCAGGTTGTCACGCCATGCGCCTTCCTGCGTCTCGGATGCCAGAGCACCCAGACCTGCAGTTTCAGAGCTCTTGGTCACGTAGATTCCGGTACAGGAATTGTCCGCGCCTACACCGACGACCATGGTGATCATACCCTGTGCGCCGGAGAAGTAAGTCTCAGCAACGTAGCCGGCAGGAGCACCGGACTCATCGGTTGCCTTCACGAGCTTGGTAATGGTTCCGTTGTTTTCATAACCACTCAGCTCTTCGTAATTTGCTGCTTCCAGAACGTTCGCATACGCGGTAGCGGTCTTCTCAGCAGCCAGCTGTGCGATGCGGTCTTTAGTCACATGATTGACCAGGCCGAGGACCAGTGCTACGACAGCAGCAGCTGCCAGAAGGACCAGAGCCAGTTTCATGATGCTAGGAGATGCGGTTTTCTTTTCCATCATGCACCCTCCTTCAAAGACTTCTTCGCAGCTTTCTCAGCCGCTTTTGCGGTTGCAATGTCTTCCTTGGTCTCACCGAACTGACGGCGCGGGGTCTTATCCAGAGCCCATGCACAGGCGTTCATGATGAGGATCGCGAAAGAAACACCTTCGGGGAATCCGCCGAAGTAACGGATCAGAACGGTCAGTGCGCCGCAGCCGACACCGTAGATCAGTCTTCCCTTGGTGGTTACCGGGCAGGTCGCATAGTCGGTTGCCATGAAGATCGCACCGAGGAACAGACCGCCGGTCAGAAGGTTGCAAAGCATCCAGTCGACATTGGTGTAGCCCTCATGTCCGAAGATCAGAGTAAGCAGTGCAACGCTTCCGATGAAGGAAACGGGAACATGCCAGGTAATGACTTTACGGCAGAGCAGGTAAATGCCGCCGACGAGAAGAGCGATGGTGCTGACTTCTCCGATGCATCCCGGCATGATGCCGATGAGCATGTTCTTGTAATTGAGATAATCGGGCAGTGCCTGTCCGGCTTTCATGAGAGAAAGCGGAGTGGACATCGTAACGGCATCCACACTGGCCTTGAGGCCTGCGGGCACGCCCCAGTTGGACAGTGCCAGCGTATAGCTGAAGAACACGAATGCACGTCCTGCAAGGGCGGGGTTCAGGAAGTTCTTTCCAAGTCCGCCGTAGAGCTGTTTGACCACAACGATGGCAAACAGGTTTGCGATAAGAAGGATCCACCAGGGACTGGAGGACGGAAGCACCATCACGGTAAACAGACCGGTCAGCGCTGCGGACAGGTCGCCGATGGTGTTGTTCTTATGCATAAGCTTACGGTACAGCCACTCGAAGAAAACGGCAGATGCGACCGAAAGCACAGTGTACAGGATCACGCGTACGCCAAACTGCCAGATGCCAACGATCAGTGCCGGCATCAGAGCAATGATGACATCCAACATGATGTTGGTAGTGCCGCGTTTTGCTCTTACCTGAGGCTGATAGGAGGCGTCAAAGATATATTCTTTTGCTTTCATTTATTCGCTGCCTCCTTTGCCAAAGCTTCTGCGCGGGCCTTCTCTTCACGCTGCTTGTTCTGGATCAGGATCTTCGCAGTCTTGAATCCGTGTGTCAGCGGGAGTCTTCCCGGGCAGTTGAATGAACAGCATCCGCACTCGATGCAGGAAGTGATGTGATATTTCATCATTCCTTCGTAATCGCCCTTCTCGAAGTACTTGTACATGTAGACCGGTTCCAGTCCCATGGGGCATACTTCCAGGCAGTGTCCACAGTGGATACAGGTGGGATCTTCCACGTTCCGGTCCTCTTCCTCGGTGAATACCAGAAGTCCGGCAGTACCCTTGATGTTGACTGCATCGATGTTGGAAATGATCAGACCCATCATCGGGCCGCCCATAACCAGCTTCTTCGGCTCCTTGGCGAAGCCGCCGCACTGTTCGATGATATAGCGCATGGGCATACCGATACGGACCTGTGCGTTGACCGGCTCTTTCACGCCGCTGCCGGCGATGGTCATGACACGGCCGTAGCAGGGAATTCCCTCATAGCATGCCTGATAAATGGCGTATGCCGTCTGGGTACTGATGACGTTGCATCCCACGCCGGAGGGCAGTCCGCCGGGTTTTACTTCACGATTGGTGATCGCCTTGATCTGAAGTTTCTCACCGCCCTGAGGATACTTGACGTTCTCAGGAACGATCTCGACGCCGTATTTGCCCGGATTCATGGAATTGAGCAGATCGATGGCATCCTGTTTGTTTTTCTCGATACCGTAGTAAGCTTTATCCAGTTTGCTGGCGATACGAGCAAGCTGAATCCCCTTTAAAAGCTCTTCGGGATGATCGAGCATGGTCCGGTGGTCACCATTCAGATACGGTTCGCATTCTGCGCCGTTGATGATGAGTGTGTCGACCTTGCCGAGACCGGATTTGATCTTGAATGCGGTGGGGAACATTGCGCCGCCCATGCCGACGATACCCGCTTCACGGATACGTTCCAGAATGGCCTCAGGATCCTGAAGCTGTTCTTCCGTCAGAGGAGCAAGGTCGGTGCACGGAGTGTCCAGGCCGTCGTTCTCGATCACTACTGCCATCAGATTGTCGCCCAGCGGGTGAGGTCTCGGTTCGATCTTGATGACCTTGCCGGAAACCGGAGAATGAATCGGAGCACAGAGCGGAGCGGTGGGATTGTCACCGATCTTCTGGCCCATTTTCACCTCATCACCTACTGCCACAAGCGGCTGGCAGGGAGCGCCGATGTGTGTCTGCATCGGTACGGTTACTTCTTTAGGCGGAGTTATGACTTTCACCGGGGTTGGTGATTTCATATAACTAGGATGAACGCCGCCTTTCCACTTAAAGGGCATTTGCATCACCTCTCTACTTTATACAAAGAAAAATATAACATAAAGAAATATCAGTGTAAACAATCCATGACGTCAAAACATGCAAAATCCATGGACAAATTCTTAACGCTC
>CAJOQP010000154.1 GCA_905236515.1 uncultured Oscillospiraceae bacterium
AAGATCCAGCAGTTCCGTGATCTCATCCGGCGTATAATCCAACAGTTTTAAAAAGTCTTTACCTTTCAGGCTCATGAATCTCCTCCTTGCTCAGGCACAGGCGTCGCAGATCACTGCGATGGCTTTCTCCAGTACGTCCATGGGAATATTCAATGCCGGAAGCAGCCGCACCTTATCCTTGGCTGTCAGACACAGGACTCCGTTTTCCAAACACTTCTGCACCACTTCTCCCGCCGGTTTCTCCGTACTGATTCCCAGGATCAGTCCTTTTCCGGAGACGCCTTTCACTCCGGGAGCTCCTTCCAGTTTGGAACGGATGAACCGGGAGCGTTCTTCCACTCCTGCCATAAATTCATCGGTAAGACGGGATACAACGGATACACCGCCGGCGCAGCATACGGGATTGGCACCGTAAGTCGTACCGTTATCTCCATGTCCGAACACTTCGGACAGTTTCTCACTGAGCAGACAGGCAGCCAGAGGAAGGCCTCCACCAATACCCTTTGCCGTGGATACGATATCCGGGCAGATTCCGTAATGCATATAGGAATACATTTTTCCGGTACGTCCGTTTCCGGTCTGGACCTCGTCCACGATCATCAGGATGTCCTGTTCCTCGGCGATCTTCGCGATGCCGGTGATGAAGTCAGGATCCAGATCCACAACACCGCCTTCGCCCTGAATACATTCAAACATGATCGCGGCGACCTTATGGTCAGCCACCAGTTGTTTTACACTGTCTATATTATTGACATCTGCATGGACAAACCCCGGAGTCAGCGGCTGGAACAGTTCGTGATAGTGCTCCTGGCCGGTGGCAGCCAGTGTGGTGAGAGTACGTCCGTGAAAGCTGTCTTTCATGGTAATAATAGTGGTATACTCCGATCCCTTGTGTTCTGCCTGGTATTTACGGGCAGCCTTGATGGCCGCCTCGTTGGCTTCTGCGCCGGAGTTGACAAAGAACACCTTGCTCATTCCGGTCTTCTCACACAGAAGCTGTGCCAGCTCAACGGCAGGCTCCGTATAATAAAGGTTGGAGGTATGCTGAATCTTATGCAGCTGTGTTTCCACAGCATTGAGCCACTGTTCATCGCCGTATCCGAAAGCGTCCACACCGATTCCGGTGCCCATATCAATATATTCTTTGCCGTTTTCATCTACAGCAATGGATCCTTTTCCGCTGACGATAGTCACGGGAAAACGTGCATAGGTTCCAGCAATGTACTGGTGATCCCGTTCCTGAATTGAACTCATATGATTTACTCCTCTCCGTATACCATGGTTCCTGCGCCTTCGTTGGTGAGGATTTCCATGATGATGGCATGATGAACGCGTCCGTCCAGGATAATGACCTTATGAACGCCGTGCTGAATGGCGTCGATGCAGCATTTCACCTTCGGGATCATACCGCCGGATACGACTCCCCGTTCTTCCAGTTTCTCTGCTTCCGCCACACTCAGTCGACGGATAAGAGAGTCCGGGTTATCTTTATCTTCCAGGATCCCGCTGATGTCCGTCATCATGATCATGCGTTCAGCACCAATGGCACCGGCAATGCGTGCTGCTGCGGTATCGCCATTGATGTTATATGCGTTGCCTTCCCGGTCACAGCCCAGTGTGGATACCACCGGGATGTAGCCTTTATCCAGAAGGTCCAGGATGGGCTGAACATTGACATTGGTGATCTCCCCCACATATCCGAGCTTCTCATTTTTCTGAGTAGCCTCGATGAGTCTTCCGTCCATGCCGGAGATACCCATGGCACAGCCGCCCTTTGTCTGCAGAAGGTTTACAAGAGTCTTGTTGATCTTGCCGGCCAGCACCATCTGCGCGATTTCCATGGTCTCGTGGTCAGTGACACGGAGACCGTTGTCGAACACCGGTTCCTTCCCCATCTTCTTCATGGCATCGTTCATCTCCGGTCCGCCGCCGTGCACCAGCACGACCTTGACACCAACCAGGGTCAGCAGAACGATATCTTCCATGACCTGTTCTTTCAGTGACTCACTGATCATGGCGTTTCCGCCGTATTTCACGACAATAATCTTACCGTTGTATTTCTGTATATACGGGAGAGCGTGAGTCAGGACCTCTGCCCGTTCCGCGTTGGATAATGATGTATTCATATCTCAGCTCCGATAATCTCCGTTGATCTTTACGTAATCATAGGTAAGATCACAGCCCCAGCATGTGGCTTCTCCGTCTCCTTCTGTCATCTCGCAGAGGATCTCCACTTCATCCTGGGTCAGGATTCTGGCAGCCAGTTCCTCGTCAAATTCAAGACCGTGTCCCTTCTGACATACCAGGATCTCTCCTCCCACGGAACGGAAGGAAATATCCACTCCGTCGGGATCGAACTGCACACCGGAATATCCCATGGCAGCCAGCACGCGGCCCCAGTTGGCATCGTTTCCGAAGATTGCCGCCTTCGTCAGTGAGGAGGAGATTACGGATTTCGCCAGTGTTTCTGCGTCCGCCTCACTGGCAGCTCCGGTCACGGTACAGGTAATGAGGTGTTTTGCCCCTTCTCCATCCGCTGCCATCCGTCTGGCCAGATCACAGCTGACACTCTGCAGTGCGGCAACAAACCGGTCGAAGTCCTCCCCTTCCGCGGTGATGACAGGATTGCCTGCCATGCCATTGGCCAGGATGAGGAACGTATCGTTGGTGGACATGTCTCCGTCCACGGAGATCCGGTTAAAACTGATGTTGCAGGCCTTTCTCAGTGCACTGTCCAGCATCTCCCGTGAGATAGCACAGTCCGTAGTGGCAAAGCAGAGCATGGTCCCCATATTGGGATGGATCATGCCGGAGCCTTTCACAATGGCTCCGATGCGGACCGGCACTCCGCCGATCAGCACTTCCGTTGCCTGCTCTTTCCGAACCGTATCTGTGGTCATAATGGCTTCCGCAGCACTGGCGGAACCTTCCGGAGAATGACTCAGGTTTTCCACTGCCCCGGGCAGACCTTCTTCGATGGCTTCGATATTCAGCCGCTGCCCGATGATTCCGGTAGAGCACACCAGCACTTCATCACAGGAGAGTCCCAGTGCCCCGGCTCCCAGCTGCTGCATCTTCTGTGCGTTGACTTCGCAGTCCTCCGCACAGGCATTGGCGATTCCGGAGTTCGCAATGATCGCACGGGCCTTGCCCATCTTCACCGTTTCCATATCCAGCAGTACAGGAGCTGCTTTTACTACATTTTTTGTAAAGACACCGGCACAGGTGCATGCCTCATCGGAGGCCACCACTGCCAGGTCATTCTTCACCGGATTCGGACGAATCCCGCATTTGACGCCGGATGCCTGAAATCCTTTCGGCGCACATACGCCGCCTTCGATAAAGCTCATAGCTGTCCTCCCAGTTTGAGTCCTGCAGTCTCCGACTGTCCCGTTACGATATTGAAGTTCTGTACGGCGGCTCCGGAGGCTCCCTTGCCCAGATTGTCGAAACGGGAAATCAGGACGATGCGGTCGTCGTTTCCGCATACCGTCACGGCCATGTCATCCCGCTGCGCGAAATTATTGGATCCCAGGATCCCGTGGTCGTTGCCTTTATCATCGAAGAAAACCACAGGTCCCTGATAGCATTCCCGGTATACTTCCCGGATATTGTCCACACTGCCCCGCAGATCCTTTCGGAACAATGTCACCACGGTCTCCATACCGCAGTAGTAATCTGCGATCACGGGACAGAAGATGGGCGGCGTGGTCAAGCCGGAAATCCGGACCATCTCTTTCAGGTGTTTATGGTTTTGCGTCAATCCGTAAACCCGGCCGCTGTCAAACTCTGCCGGCCGGTCCGGTCCTTCGTATTCCGCAATCATTTTCTTGCCGCCGCCGGAGTAGCCGGTAAGACTGAAGCACTGCACGCCCACGTCCGGAGGAAGGATCCCTGCCTGCACCAGAGGCTGTGTCAGAACGATAAAGCCGCTGGCATGGCATCCGGGATTGGCGATTCGGCGGGAATTCCGGATGGCTTCTCTCTGCCCTTTCAGTTCCGGAAAACCGTAGGTCCATCCCTCCGCAGTGCGATGAGCGGTGGACGTATCGATAAGGATCGTGTGATCGTTTTTTACCAGAGAAGCCGATTCCCGTGCCGCGTCGTCCGGTAGACACAGAAAAGCCACATCCGCGGCATTGATGGCTTCGGCACGTTCATTGGCATCGTGGCGTTTCTCATATGGAATGGTGATGAGATCCACATCCGGCCGGGACTCCAGCCTCTGATGGATCTGAAGGCCGGCGGTTCCGGCACTGCCGTCAATAAATACTTTCGTCATAGTCTCATTCCTGCTCTTTATCCTGCCGGCGGGCTGCCAGCATATCTCTTGTGTATTCGATCTGATTCTCCACGGAGGCCACACTGGTGCCGCCGACGCTGATACGGCGTTCCACACAGTTTTTCAGGCTGATGCTGTCATAGAGGTCCTCCTCAAACAGATCGGAAAAGCCCTGATACACGTCCAGCGGCATCGTCTCCAGGACCATGCCCTCGTCAATGCAGGTTGCCACGATCTGCCCGGAGATCTTGTAAGCGCTGCGGAACGGCAGACCCTTGCGAACCAGATAATCCGCAAGATCCGTCGCATTGATGAACCCTTCCTGTGCGGCCCGAAGCATATTGTCCGAACGCACACTCATGGTATCGATCATGGGGATAAATACCTGAAGACTGATCTTCACGGTATCCAGGCTGTCAAAAATGAACTGCTTGTCCTCCTGCATATCCTTGTTGTATGCAAGGGGGATTCCCTTCATAGTGGTGAGCATGCCCATGAGGTTGCCGAATACACGTCCGGTCTTGCCGCGAACAAGTTCCGCCATGTCCGGATTCTTTTTCTGCGGCATGATGGAGGAGCCGGTAGTATAGCTGTCGGACAGCTCAATAAACTTAAACTCCCAGCTGGACCAGAGGATGATCTCCTCGGAAAAGCGTGACAGATGCATCATGATAAGTGCAAAGTCGTTCATGAGTTCCACGCAGTAGTCCCGGTCGGAAACTCCGTCCAGAGAGTTCAGCATAATATCATCAAAATGAAGCTGCTCGGCTTCAAAGTAACGGTCGGTATCATAGGTGGTCCCTGCCAGGGCACAGCATCCGATGGGAGAAACATTCATGCGCTTCACCGCATCATCCAGACGGCTGAGATCCCGGAGCAGCATGGAGGCGTAGGCCATCAGGTGATGTCCGAAGGTTATGGGCTGAGCACGCTGCAGATGGGTGTATCCCGGAAGGATCACATCCTTGTTCTCCTCCGCCTTGTTGCAGAGCACCTCCACCAGTTCTTCCACCAGTGCGGTGATCTCAGTGCATTCCCTGCGCAGATACATGCGAAGATCCAGGGCGACCTGGTCATTGCGGCTGCGGGCGGTGTGCAGCATTTTTCCCTCATCACCGATACGGGAAGTCAGGACCTGCTCCACAAACATATGGATATCCTCGCAGTCGTAATCGATCTCCAGTGCGCCGGATTCCAGATCATTCAGAATCCCTTCCAGCCCCTCGATAATATGATCTGCCGCTTCCTGCGGGATGATCTTCTGGGCACCCAGCATGGCAGCATGTGCCATAGAGCCCGTGATATCCTCCCGATACATGCGGCAGTCAATAGCGATGGAGGAATTATACTCATCGGCGATCTTGTCTACTTGTCCGGCTGTACGTCCGGCCCACATTTTCTCCATAATAAAAAACCTCTGATATGAAAATCCTTGCCCCGCACGTCCTGCACGGGGCAAGTGTCTGTTTTACGTGAATGATTATTCTTTGCCGTCTACGATGGCCTGTACCTTGATGGGAAGTCCCCACAGGTTGATGAATCCTTCTGCATCCTTCTGGTTGTAATCGGACTCACCGAAGGTTGCGATCTCTTCGGAATACAGGGTGTTGGGGCTCCATACGCCAGCCTTGATGATGTTGCCTTTGTACAGTTTCAGACGGACTTTGCCGTTGACCCGCTCCTGGGTCTTGTCCACGAATGCCTGCAGTGCTTCCCGCAGCGGGGTGTACCACTGACCGTTGTAAAGGACTTCGGCATATGTGATCGCCAGTTCCTGTTTCTTGTGAAGAACCATCTTGTCCAGAGTGATGCTCTCCAGATACTCATGAGCACGGTAAAGGATGGTACCGCCCGGAGTCTCATATACACCGCGGCATTTCATACCGACGAGACGGTTCTCAACAATATCCAGCAGGCCGATGCCGTTGGCGCCGCCCAATTCGTTGAGCTTCAGGATGATCTCCTTGGCGCTCATTTTTTCTCCGTTGAGGGAGACCGGTGCGCCCTGCTCGAATTCCATTTCGATATAGGTGGGTTCATCGGGAGCCTGCAAAGGAGAAACGCCCATCTCCAGGAAGCCTTCCTTCTCATAGGTTGGCTCATTACCGGTATCTTCCAGATCCAGTCCCTCATGGCTCAGGTGCCACAGGTTCTTGTCCTTGGAGTAGTTGGTCTCACGGCTGATTTTCAGCGGAATATCATGAGCTTCGGCGTAATCGATCTCCTCTTCACGGGACTTGATATCCCACTCACGCCAGGGAGCGATGATGGGCATGTTGGGAGCGAAGTGCTTGATGGCCAGTTCGAAACGGACCTGATCGTTGCCCTTGCCGGTGCAGCCGTGGCAGATGGCGTCAGCGCCTTCTTTTTTGGCCACTTCCACCAGGCCCTTGGCAATAACGGGACGTGCCGTTGCCGTACCCAGCAGGTAATCCTCATAGATGGCACCAGCCTTCATGGTGGGGATGATGAAATCGTCTACATATTCATCCGTCAGATCCAGAACATACAGTTTGGAAGCACCGGTCTTCTTTGCCTTCTCTTCCAGACCTTCCAGTTCATCAGCCTGTCCGACGTTACCGGAAACCGCGATTACTTCGCAATCATTATAGTTTTCTTTCAGCCAGGGAATAATGATGGAAGTATCCAGACCCCCGGAATATGCAAGTACGACCTTTTTGATATCTGCTTTGTTCATGAGAATGCCTCCGTTGTATATTTATGCAACCATTATCCACCAGAATTCCATTTTGTCAAGGAAAAAGTGGAATTTTATGCACATTTTGTTGGAATATTCATTATTTTGTGAATATTCATTTCCGTATCCCTTTCTTCTGACCCTTCCCGGAAGATTTTTCTGTACTCCGACGGAACGGATGATTATAATATAAATAATAAATAAAGTAGGGACACAGACAGTCATTATAGGGCAAACATGATCTGTTTTCAACTCGCTAAATCACAAAAATAAAACGGGTGTCCTTCCCTGTTATCCGTCACTTTGATGCATTTTTATTCAGGAACGGCCGAAGCACTCGGGAATAGTGGAAACGATGAGCTATCATATACTGAAAAAAATCATAACTACGGCGTGCGTCCTCTCCGTTTTGGGAGGCTGCTCCCGGATCTCCACCATGGAGTCCGGTGCCGGTCCAAAGGAGCCGCTGGAGATCTGGGTCTGGGCCGATATTCACTATCTGGCCTCCTCCCTTCACGACGACGGCACCGTGTTCCGTCAGCTGGTGGAACAGGGCGACGGCAAAGTCCCGGAATACTCGGAAGCGATCGCAGATGAATTCATCCGGCTGTGTCTGGAACGGCATCCCGATGCGGTGGTGATCCCTGGGGATCTGACCTATAACGGAGAACGAATCAGTCTGCAGGAGCTGAGCGAAAAACTGAAGACCCTGCAGGACAGCGGGATCCCGGTCCTGGTGATTCCCGGCAACCATGACCTGATGTATCCCTATGCCAGAAGTTACTTCGGCTCCAATGCTCGCAAGACTCCAGCCATCTCCCCGGAAGATTTCCGGAAGGACTGTGGAGCTTTCGGATGGGAGCAGGCGGTCGCGCGGGACAGCGATTCCTTCAGCTATGTCTATGCCCTGACGGACGATGTGGAACTGATGTTCCTGGATGCCAACACTCCTGCTGCTCCGGGATCAGTTCCGGACTCCACCCTTGCATGGGCAAAAAAACAGCTGGCCTGGGCCAAGGAAGACAGCAAGACAGTGATCACCGTGACGCATCAAAGCCTGCTGGCACAGAACAAGTTCATGACGAAGGGCTTTATCATCAGCAATCACAGCAATGTAGAGTCTCTTCTCAGAAAATACGGAGTGACGCTGAACCTCAGCGCCCATATCCATATCCAGCATACCGTTACCGAGGACGGTCTTACGGACATCGCCACCGGGTGCGCCTCTGTGGCACCGCTTCGTTACGGAATACTGAACATTGGCACGGACCGCTCTCAGTGGGAATACATACCCGGTCATCTGGAGATCCTGCAGCAGGAAGCAACGGACCGCTTTACCACCTGTATGACACGGCAGATCGCTGACACCCTCACCGGCAGGGATATTCCGGAGGAGGATTTTGACTATATGGTGGAATTCATGATGGACCTGAACCGCGCTTACTTTGCCGGAGAGATCACCGACCGTGACGTGGATGCAGTCCGGCAGACCGAAGGGTATCTCAAGTGGAAGACCTATGGCCGGGACACCAGCTGGTATCAGTATATAGAGAGCATTCTATCCTAACTAATTCAAGTCGGAGGAACCATGATCGCACACATCAACGGAATCGATCTTTACTACGAAACCCACGGCAGCGGAAGACCACTGCTGATGGTTCACGGCAACGGAGAAGATCATACGATCTTTGATGCCGCGGTAGACGAATTGAAGGAACATTTCACCTGCTATGTGGTGGACTCCCGTGGACACGGCCAGAGTACGGATGTGAAAGACCTGCACTATGAGGATATGTCCCGGGACATGACCGCACTGATGGAACACCTGGATCTGAAGGATGTTCTTTTCTACGGTTTTTCCGACGGAGGGATCATCGGACTTCTCACCGCACCAAGGTGCACACGGGTCACCACTCTCATCATCAGCGGTGCAAATCTCACACCGGAAGGCGTTCCCATGACGCTCCGTTTTCTGTTCCGTGTGTTATATCTGTTCAAACGGGATCCCAGGATGAAACTCATGCTGACGGAGCCCCATATTCCGGATGCGATTCTGAAAGAGATCCGTGTTCCCACACTGGTCCTGGCCGGGGAAAAAGACCTGGTCCTTGAACAGGAGACTCGCCATATTGCTCATGTTATTCCAGGCGCCAGGATGAAGATCCTTCCGGAGGAGAGCCACGGCTCCTATATCATCCACAACAGGAAGATTGCCCGGTTGATCCTGGATTTCTGTTCCGATCAATAAAACGGTTTTAAAAAAATACTTCACATCCACGATGTTTTGGTTTACAATAATATATGTATACGTATACTTATGTAAATTTATGGATTCTGTGGAGTGCTTTTTATGAACAAGAGCCGTAAAAACAGAAAAATGCATATCATCGCCGGTATCGTCGCCATAGCGCTGATCCTCTATGCTTCTGTTACGCTGATTTCCATCAAAGCGCACACGCAGCGTGCTCAGGAACAGAAAGCGGCACTGGAGCAGAAGATCGAAGAGGTCTCCGAGGAGAACAAGCATCTTCAGTATCAGTTGGAGCACAGCGAAGATGACGACACCATCAAGGATATCGCCCGTGAAAAACTGGGGTTGGTAGAACCCGGTGAGATCATCTTCTACGACGAAGCAAAATAACATACTCCATATGATTTTGGGCTCATGCAGCAGATCCGCTGCATGAGCCCTGATTTTGTTATGTCATTCATCCTGTTCTTCGGAGTCGGTTTCTTCAGGTTCATCCGTATTCTCCCCGGAACGGTCTGTTCTTTCCCGCTGACCGGTTCCGGTGTTCGCGTGAGTGACTACAATAGAGTTCGGAATCTCTCGCCCGTTCACCGATTTGCTGGAGTTCTTGGTGATGATCTTTCCCTGATATGCCATGATAGAAGAAGATCCTCCATCCATGTTCACCGCCTGATAGGCACGGTGTTTTTTCAGGATCTTGGCACAGTCCTCCACCAGACAGCCGATACTGTATCCCACCTGCCGGCCGTCAATGATCAGCATGAGGAAATCCCCGTTTTTCGTCTGTCCGATGGCACTTCTGGGCTGCAGACCCCATCCGTAAGAACCTTCCACCACAGTCTTGCCGTTGATGATCAGCGCAGGGCTGAACTGAAAAGCCCACCGATACTTTTCCGTTTCCGAAACGCCCCACTGAATATGGAGGCGGTTGTCTCTCTGCATCCCGAAAAACAGATAGTTGTAATCCGGTGTGCCGTAATCCACGCCGTTCATGACGAAGCTTCCCACCACGGTACTGCCGTTGGAAAGCCCGCCTTCATCCAGAAAACCGCTTCCGTTGATGGCCAGCACTTCGTCCTTGCAGAAGGTCTCAATGAGATCTCCCTCATTGCCAAAATCCTGAGCCTTCTTCATGATCACCTGACCGGGATCTTTGACGGTTGCCAGTGTTCCCACATAATCCGTACCCTTCACCTGTACGATAAGAACATTCTCCGGCACATTCAGAGCCCGGATAATCTCTCCGTACCGGGTGTGAAGAGTAGTATCCTCACAGTCGAGGTTGTCGATCACGAGGTTCTCATACCCCATAGCACGGGCATCCGGATGCTGATCCAGCCATTCTTCAAAGAAATCCTCATTGAGTTCCCAGTAACGGTCATAGAACGTTTCCTTGTCCAGCGGTACGTTTTTCTCTTTCTGCTCTTCCCGGTCGTTCCAGTTGGTCTGGACCCGTTTCTGATCCTCGTTGGCCTTCTCTGCCGTTTGCATGACATCGTCAATAATAGACTGAGGGATAAAGGAGGTTGCCAGCCACTGATGATTCAGGGTGGACATGGCCGTCTCAATGTACAGAGTTCTCCACTTGACGAAGAACGGGATATCCGAGAAGACGAACAAACCGTATCCGATTCCCATAAGCGACGCCAGGATCATCAGCGTGATCAATGCGTTGCGGATCCCTTTGCGAACCCTCTTTCGAATACTCTTAGCTTTCTTCTCCTCTTCCACGCGGGACCGGCGTTCTTCATCCCAGAGAAGTTCTTCCTCCTCCGGTGTCAGTTCCGATGATTCTTCCGGTTTGTCTTTTGTGTCCGCTCCCCGAATCTTTCGGAAGAGACGGCGCACCCCGTGCCGCGTTTCACGGGACAGGACCGTCATCGCATCAAAGGTGTTCACCGGTGTATACTCTGCCGGTTCACTGAACTTCTGAACCAAAGGAAGCACTCGCAATGTTTTCTTTGGTCCGTTCTGCCCCCGTTTCTGACGGAGGATCCCCATCACATCCGAAACGGTCAGGGTCGATCCCGGCTTATTCGGAGAACCTGTGTCCGCCGGGATAATCTCCGGCTCTGTATCGGAGTATTCCCCGGAAAGGATCTCCTCCAATTCCGGCGACACTTCCCCGTCCAGCTTTTCCAGCGAAGAGTCGTTATTCAATTGTCTCTTCCACTGAGCAAGGACTTCCTCGAAGCTCATCACGCCGTTTTCTTCCGTCTCCGGTATTTCCTCCGGAGCCACCCCGTTTTGTGAAAATGGGACACGAGTGCGTTCTTTCCGAGGCCCCTGCGGTGAACGGTCCGAAGAAAAACCCTTAAACACCGTCGTTCCTCCGCAATTAGCCATAGTTATTTAATTTATCTTAGCATAGAATCTCAGTGCAGTGCAACCGAAGAATCCATTTTATGTAAACTCTTTTCCGAACATTATCTTTCCGAATTTCTCTCTGTTTTAATGAGTTTTCGCAATATACGACCTTTTATTGCATGGAATTATTCTACATATAAGTTCTGAATCATCGGAGAATTATGACAACGGATATTTCTCCGGATTCATAATCTTTTTCGAAATTGTTCACCAGTCATTCACAACTGAAAGACGGGTCCACACTATGATATGGGCAGAGTGATCCGAGGGATTCACTCTGCCGTGAAAAGATTACAAGTAAAAGGAAATAATGCTATGAAAATGAAAAAGATCCTGTCTGCAGTACTCTGTCTTGCGATGATTGCATCCATGTCTTTTGCAATGGCAGACAATTCCTCCAGCCGTGTTGCCATCGGTTCGGATCTCAATCAGGAGCAGATCAACCAGGTGTACAAGACTTTCCGCATCAACCGCGGTGATGTCACGGAGCTGACTGTCACCAACAAAGATGAACGGGCATATCTCAGCCAGTCGGTGGATGAGAGCATGATTGGCACCAGAGCCATCTCCTGTATCTTTATCGAGGCGCTGAACGAAGGCAGCGGCCTGAACGTATCCACCAGCAATATCTCCTGGTGCACTCCAGACACCTACCGCAACGCTCTGACCACCGCCGGCATCACGGATGCCAATGTCACTATTACCGCCCCCTTCTCTGTTTCCGGAACCGCTGCACTCACCGGCATTTACATGGCCTATGAGAGCATTACCGGAAAGAAACTGGATGAAACAGCGAAACAGGTCGGTTCGGAAGAACTTGCGGTCTCCTCGGAACTGGCCAATGAGATCGGCGATGAGGACACCTCCGCCATCGTCAACGACCTGAAAGCCATTCTGGATCAGACACGGAACATGTCCGATGAGGAACTTCGAAGCACCATTGTGAGCATTGCCTCCGATTACGATCAGAATCTGACCGACGACCAGATCCAGAAGCTTATCAATCTGGTACGCAATCTGGAAAAACTGGATACCAACGCTCTGATGGAACGGGTCAACTCCGTTAAAGATGCACTCCACCGTTTGTCGGATGTACAGAATACTGCGCAGAATTTCACCGAAAAACTGAGAAGCTTCATCTCCACCATCGTGGAATTCTTCCAAGGGCTGGTCGATT
>CAJOQP010000155.1 GCA_905236515.1 uncultured Oscillospiraceae bacterium
ATGACACACTCCATCGATCTTGCAGGGTGTTTTCACCGGAAAACGCTGGGCATTTTTCGGTGCTGCCACATTACGTGCGCGATGGATCGCGGCATCCAGATCCGCACACAGCTTGTTCCTGCCGGCAACGATGATCACACGTTTTCCCGGACCAAAGGACAGACTGGACAGCCGGTTGCCTCTGCCGTCGATATTGACGATCTCGCCGGTCTCGGCGATGGCATTGGCACTGCAGATATACACATCGGCATGATTGGCATTCTCAATCGTGGAGGGTTCGGTGGATTTCCAGTGCCAGAAGACGGTGTTCTGCTCGCCGAGGACCTCATAAAGACCCAGCTCATCCACCGTGGAAGACCCGCCGAATCCGACAGTCTGATCCCGAATCTCGTTTTTCAGATAGTTCACAGCATCGGTCCGTTGGGCAAAATGATGCACCTGAAAGCGGCGATTCGACAGTGCTCCAATGGCAGTCTCAATACTCATATTATACCTCTTTTCCGTTACGCTTTTCATTCCTTTGTTATTATGATAACATGATGAGCGAAAAAAGTATCCTTTTTTTTGGAAAGAGAGGAGAGATCACAGTGTTGTTTCGTTCTATTCCGGAAAAACCGGAGATCCTGGATCATTTTCAGGGAGGTAAAGGACATCTGGAAGCATATCCCATTCTCAACGGTGTTGAGGAAATGCAGGGAAAGGGACGTGTCTTCAAACACATGGTGCTTCAGCCCGGTTGTGAAGTGGGAAGTCATGTCCATACCGGCGACTGTGAGACTGTCTATGTCCTGAAAGGATCGGCTCACTGCAAGGTGAACGGAGAGATGATGGAAATCGGCCCCGGTATGGTGCATTTCATTGCCGATGGGGAAGAACACTATATGATCAATGACGGGGATGAGCCGCTGGAGTTCATTGCTCTGGTACTTTATACCGGTTCCATTTGATTTCTTAAGTATACTAATTCTATGCTGTTATGCAATAAAAATGGATATTCATACGTTATTATAAAAGGAGAGGAGCGCTATCCCAATGATATATGGGATAGCGTTGGATACGGAATATGAATCAGAGTGAGATCAGAGAACAGAATATACAAAAGGTACTGGAAACGGCACAGAATCTGTTCCTGGATAACGGTGTAGCGGATACCTCCATCAACCGTATCGCAGAGGCATGCGGGCTGTCTCCCATGTCTATTTATCGTTATTTCAAAACCAAGGATATCCTTGCCACCAGAGTATGGCATCTGAGCATGACGATGTTTTATGAGCAGTATTACATGCCAGCTTATCGTCAGGAAGCAGCCAATCTTACCAACGGATATGAGAAATTCCTTGCCTGTACACGGGTGTACATTCGGTATTATACGGAGCATCCGGAGTGGTTTGCCTATACCAGAGAGATGTTCCAGATCGCATCCCGTGTCAATGAGATCGATGAGAAACAGTATAAAGATGAAAACTGGAAAGGTTTTTTCCGTGAGATCCCGATCCCGCTCCTGAAGGCATTGTCGGAGGGGAAAGAAGACGGTTCGGTCCGTCCCGATGTCAATATTTACGAAGTCTATCAAGTATTTACCAATGTATATACCGGAACTACGATCTATGATTCCTTCACCGAAGGGGTGACGACTTTGGGAATCATGCGATACACTGCACAGCTTCTGGCGGAAAACATTCGTAACAAGCCCGCAGGATAACATTGAAATCTTAGAATTTTGAAGAATTAGACGCTGGCTATGAATTTTTTGGGAAAACTGTTATAATGTTAGTGCACTAACATTATAACAGACATTTTTATTGCCAAACGCCACCATAAAATGGAAGAGGAGTCAAATAATGAGTGAAAGAAAGCCGTTTGCACTGCTGAACGAAGAAAAGAAACGACTGAACGTCTATCATCTTGAGGATATGGAGCCCTACTTTGAAGACCGTAAGAACCTGCCCTCCGGACGTGTGTTTACCACAAAGCGCGGGAAGATCGCCATCGAAGGACTTCGCATGATCGAGCGGGACTACAATCTGTCCTGGTATGCAGCGGTCCGTAAGTTCTGGGATAATGACACGTACTGGAATCATGAGATGATCTTTTATCGCGGAAATGTGATTACGGCGAAACAGGCATACGAAGCGGCAGACAAGCTGGCCGGGGCGATGGTCGCCTGCGGGATTGTAGTAGGCGATGAGATCGGCTGCTGTGTCAGCAACCATCCTATCGTTCCGATCCTGATGCTCGCTGCAAGCAAAGTCGGCGCCAAAGTGAATTTCTTCGGATCTCATTATGACCCGGTCTTCGTGGAGCAGATCCTGAACGAAGTGACACCAAAACTGTTTGTGTCCACGGATGACGAATATCAGCACATCAAGCATATCGTAGATAAAGCGGCATTCCAGAAGAAACTCATAGTCTCGTTGGCAGACTGCCTTCCGGAACACCCGGAAGAGACGGAAGGATACGAATCTCATCTGGCCGATCATTATCATTTCGACAATCTGGCCAAAGATCTGGTGGCCGGGGATGATAAAGCCGTACTTCTGGAAGACTTCCTCGCATTCGGCGCACCGCATGCCGATGAGGTCGTGGACGAGAATGGTCTGGATACGGAGTTCCTCATCACCTACACCAGCGGCTCCACCAAGGTCGGTTTCCCGAAGCGGATGATCCATCGCAACCGCAGTGCTATCGTCGTGGGCATTTTCCATGATCCGAAGCTTTGCGGAAACCCCTCCGTCAAAAACCTGAGAGGTATGACGATGATTCATACCGATACCAATACGAACCTCATTACCATGATCTCCGACTCCTTCTTCACTCAGTGGTCTGTGGCAATGGAGCCTCTTTCCGGACGGGACGATTTTCTGGATCTTCTGTATCTGAACAAACCGAATTTCGTTTTGGCTACGACCGGATTCTGGCTGGAAGCAGCCCGTCAGAACCTCATTGACGGCAAATACTCCGACCGTAAGCTGCCCTGGCTGTTGGCTACGATGGCGGTGGGTGAAGCCTGCCAGCCCGGGGAGGAGAAGTTCATCAACCGGTTTATGAAGAAGAACAAAGCTGGTTCCGGCGTCAGTCTGGCCGGTCCGATCCATTTCCCGTGGGCACCCATCGGCATTGGTGGCGGTGACACGGAACACGGCGGCATCTACTACACCCTGTTTAAGCGGCTCAAGGATATGGGCAATAAAGCCAAGTTCAAGAAAGGCACTGTGGGCATGGCTCCGGTACCTTATGCACAGGCATGTGTCGTCCGTGAGGACGGAAATGGAAACTTTGTTGAAGTGGGATACAATGAGTACGGCATCATTGTGGCAAACTCTGCCACTACGATGGCGGGTTATAAAAACTTCGACCGAGTCCGTGAAAAAGTCATTACAGACTGTTACGGGATGCAGTGGGTCTCCTGTGATGTGTACGGTTTTATTGACAGCGACGGAGCGATTCATATGAAGGACCGCAGGGACAGCAAGATCGTAACGGAAAACGGCGTCACCGTCCTGCCGTTCCAGATCGCGGATGCCATTCAGGAAGACTCCGATAACATCATGACCAGTGTCGTTACCACCGGGGAAGAAGATGGAAAGACCATGTTTGTTGTAAACTTCCAGCTCTCCCCCTTTGCAAAGAAAGAGGAAGGCGACGTGATCGAGGATATGGATAAGAAACTGAAAGAACAGTTCTCCAATATCTATGACCGCATCGTGTATCGTCAGTTTGATGAGAATGAGCCTTTCCCCTGTGCGCCCAGCGGAAAGCGGCATATGGCTGCTGTTTCGGAAATGGGACTGGACGGAGTTAAAGTGCTGAAAGACGGAAAACTGACAAAAAAATAATGGATTAAAAAGACAAAGCCCCATACCGGCAGAACCGGTATGGGACTCTTTAAATCTGAGAGCATCAATTGTCTTTGGATAGTTCCACGATCCGTTCGGTCAAACGTTCGATGGTGCCTTCCAGGGCTTTCAGGCACCGCTCCTCTGTATAGAGAGGAGGAAGGACCAGACTGTTTTCCATCCACATAACGATCAGTCCCGTAACAGTCTGGGTATAGAAGTCCACCACGAATTCCATATCCTCCCAGCTGACATTCATATTCGCTGTGGCAAGATTGGCAAACTGCTGGATCACTCCCTTGAGACGGGTACGGAAATAGTCGATCATGTAGGAACGTTTTCCGGACCGATATACATTTAGTACCATACTTGCGTTGTCTTTAAGATATTTGAAATAGATTACAACACACTCACGCCATCCGTCCGAAACAGTGTCGCTGTTGATCGTCTCGGGAAGCGCCTTGTTGGCATCCTGTTCGAATACCCACGCCAGCAGGTCGTCCACACCATAGAAATGATAATAGAAAGTCTGTCGGTTATAACCGCATTTTTCCACAAGTTCCTTGACGGTAACGCGGTCGATGGGTTTTTCTTTCAGCAGTTCCTTCAGCGTATCGCCTAAAACCTGTTTTGTATTTTTTACCATAGTAATCCCCAATCCATTAATTACATTTACCTGGTTGCTTTTCTATATAGTACCACAACTTTCGAAAAAAATGAAACCGCAGGATCTTAACAATTGTTTTGATTGGCGCAATAATGGAAAAATGCGAAAAGATGAAAGGATCCGGGCTGACTGAGGGGGTGTCAGCCCGGATCGGCCTGCGGATGATTCCGCGAGAGTGTCATACGGCATATGCCGTGCCTGACCGACGGACGAAACCGATCAGGTGATGACACTGTCCATATCAGAGAGGAAGGAAATATAAACAAACAATTCGAGGGAGAAAACGGTGGAATCCGCAGGTTTGCTGCAGGAATACTAATAGGTTCACTCCCACTTTAGGGCCTCGTCCAATGAATACTGTGCCGAGTGCTGAAACATATAGCTTTGCCATTCTTGAGATTGAGATTATTTTAACATTTTTTGCGAGGATTGCAAGCAAAAACCTTACAAAATTACAATTGTGTCTATGTATTTTTTAGATATTGTATAAAACTGTTAATTTGTTGTCCTGTTTTTAGGTATATTGCTGTCTTCATTTTTTTGGAATACCGGAAGATTTTTCTCTTTTGTTCGTTAAAGGAATAGAATCTGCACTTTTTTTGTAGTACAATTTTCTCTAAGTCGGACCAATAAGTCGGATGTTTGTAGAGGGGGATCGCAGGATGATAAGGAAGGCAAACGTTCAGGATATTCCGAAAATCACCGCGATTTTTGATCAACTGCATACCGAAGAAGAACTGGGCCATTCCACTACCGGCTGGCTCCGTGGGATCTATCCCACGGAAGACGTGGCAGCTGCGGGTGTCCGTGCCGGAGATATGATCGTGGTAGAGGAAGACGGCGAAGTATGCGCTGCGGCTCGGATCAATCAGGAGCAGTGTGAGGAATACGCACAGATCACATGGGAGTTTGAAGCTCGGGAGGAACAGGTGCTGGTACTTCATACCCTGGTGGTATCACCGCGGACACAGGGGAGAGGATGTGCAAGACAGATTCTTGCGCACTATGAACAGGAAGCAAGGGACCGAAACTGCACGGCTCTTCGAATCGATACCAATTTCCGCAATCAGCGGGCCAGAGCCATGTACCGAAAATACGGCTATCGGGAATCCGGTGTCGTGGACTGTGATTTTAACGGGATCCCCAATGTCCAGATGGTCTGTCTGGAAAAGAGAGTAAAAAACACATTCTAATAAATGCATTTTGGAGGAAACACACATGAAAAAAGAGACCTTATGTGTACAGGCAGGATATGTGCCCGAAAACGGAGAATCCCGGCTCCCGCCTATCGTGCAGAGCACTACGTTCAAGTACGATACCAGCGAGGATATGGGAGAGCTGTTTGATCTGAAGGCGTCCGGTTACTTCTATACACGGCTTCAGAACCCCACCAGCGACTATGTTGCGGCCAAGATCGCGGCACTGGAAGGCGGCACTGCCGGCATGCTGACTTCTTCCGGTCAGGCGGCAAACCTCTTTGCTGTTTTCAATATCGCCGGATGCGGTGATCATGTGATCGCATCCACGGCTATTTACGGAGGCACCTACAACCTCTTTAATGTGACCATGCGCCGCATGGGGATCGATTTTACTTTCGTGGATCCCGACTGCAGCGATGAGGAACTGGAAGCGGCATTCAAGCCCAACACCAAAGCGGTCTTCGGCGAGACGATTGCCAATCCCTCTCTCGTGGTGTTTGATATCGAGCGGTTTGCCAATGCCGCACATGCACACGGTGTTCCTCTGATCATCGACAACACCTTTGCCACTCCCATCAACTGCCGTCCCTTCGAGTTCGGCTGCGATATCGTGACTCATTCCACCACCAAATATATGGATGGTCATGACGCACAGGTGGGAGGAGCCATCGTGGACTCCGGCAATTTCGACTGGATGGCTCATGCAGATAAATTCCCGGGGCTGACCACTCCGGATGAATCCTACCACGGCATCACCTATGTGGAGCAGTTCGGCAATGGCGGCGCCTACATTACAAAGTGTGTGGCACAGCTGATGCGGGACCTCGGTTCCACGCCGGCACCGATGAACGCCTACCTTCTGAACCTTGGTCTGGAATCTCTGGCGGTACGTATGAAACGGCACTGTGAGAACGGTCAGAAAGTGGCGGAGTTCCTGAGCCAGCACGATAAGATCGCGTGGGTCAATTATCCCGGCCTGGAAGGAAACAAATACTACGACCGCGCCAAAAAGTATATGCCCAACGGTACCTGCGGCGTCGTGTCCTTTGGTGTCAAGGGAGGCAGAAAAGCGGCGGAAGCGTTCATGAAACAGCTGAAGGTCGCCATCATTGCCACTCACGTGGCGGATGCTCACACCTGTGTGCTCCATCCCGCATCTTCCACCCATCGTCAGCTCAGTGATGAGGAACTGGTGGCCGCGGGTGTCGGACCGGATCTGGTCCGTCTGTCGGTAGGTATTGAAAATGCAGATGACATCATCGCCGATCTGGCTCAGGCGCTGGAATCCGTATGATTGAAAAAACATAACCGATCGAAAGATCGGTTCTGGTATTTGGAGGAACCATTTGTGAAGAAACAATGGATCATCGTTCTCGTAATGCTGGCGGCGATGGTTCTGACAGGATGCGGCAAAGAGGATGCCGGTGAGAAGGAAGCTTCCTCTGCGGAAGCTCCGGCCGTCACAGCGGCACTGTCGGAAGAGACCGGCGACGGTCAGACCCGTTATGAGAACATGTATTTTTCGCTGGAGCTCCCTTCGGAGGAAGATCTTCAGATCACGGAGGAGCGCAGCAGTGAATACTATCTGGTGAAGGTGCGCGAGAAGAGCGGCAGCGATCTCATGGAGATCGAGCTTTCCGCCCGCAGCCGGGAGCTGACGGAGGATCAGTTCTATTTCGGGGAACTGTATATCCCGGGAGATCAGGGACACCTGAACATCCTCGTGACCTGCGGCTCCGGTGCATCAGAGGAAAGGATCCGCGGAATCCTGGATACGATGGAGCCCTGCGGTGAGTTTTCCATCAATAGAAAATGAACAAAAACAGAGGTATCTGCCAAATCCAACCGGATGCAGATACCTCTGTTTTTTCATGGATCCTGAGTCAGAGATCCGGTCACTTCCACGTGGGGGAAGGCGAAGTTAAGGTCGTTTTCTCCGAAGCGTGCAAGCAGGCTTTCCCGGATTTCGCTGAGAGCATAGTAATTGTCCTCCGCGGTCTTCGTATACACATAGCAGGTAAGATCCACGCCGCTGTCTGCAAGGTCCACATTGACATGGACCGGAGTGCCGGGATCCGGCCGGGCATCTACGGTGCGGGAGTTTTTCAGCGTCTCTTCCACAATGATGGACTTGGCCAGCCGAAGCTTGTTTCTGTCCTGTGCTTCCGCATAGGGAATCGTCACCGTGAGAGGATACCGGATATGATTGTCCTCCATAGTGAGGTTCCGGATGGTGGAAGTATCCATCTGCGAGTTGGATACGATGGTATCCACATTATCTGACAGGCCCCGGATCACGGTGTGGCGCAGGCTCATCTCCTTGATGTATCCGGAAATGACACTGCCGCCGGTGGAGATCTCCACGCGGTCTCCGATCTCAAAAGGTTTGAAGATCGTGAGGATGAATCCGTGAACGATATTGCTCAGACCCTCCTGGAAGATAAAGCCCAGTACCACGACGATGAGAGAACTGGACATCAGCAGCGTCTGAGTGACATTCTCCAGTTCCGAAGAAAGGGAGATGACGCGGATGAAGGTGATAATCACGAGAAAAGCTTCCAGAATCCCCTTGAAGAAGGAATCCTTGATATTGGGCGGACGTTTTTTGTGAGCCCGTCTGAAGATCATCTCGATCATCTGAAGCAGCAGCCAGCAGACAACGATGTAGATGATGGCTACGATCATCCGGTGATTGGAAAAGTAATTGGCAATCTGAGTCAAAACTATGCCTCCATTTGTGTTTTAGCGGATCACTCCCAGTCCGGTGTGATCTCTTCCAGATCCAGAGAGGAGGACCGGAGGATCGTCATGAATTCTTCTCCGGTGATCGTCTCTTTTTCGTAGAGATAACTGGCAAGCTCATGCAGTTTTGCTTCGTTGTCCCGGAGCAGCTGCAGTGCCTTGTCATGCTGTTTCTGCACCATCTCCACCACGAGCCTGTCGATGTCCGCACTGGTCTGCTCGGAGCAGGCAAGAGAGGAATCTCCGCCCAGATATTTGTTGGAGCTGGTCTGCAGCGCCACCATGCCGAACTGTTCGGACATGCCATACTGAGTGATCATGGCCCGGGCCAGTTTCGTGGCTTTCTCGATGTCATTGGAAGCACCTGTGGTGATGGTGCTGAAGATCAGTTCTTCCGCGGCGCGGCCGCCGGTAAGGGTGGCGATCTTGTTTTCCAGTTCTGTGCGGTCCATGAGGTAATGGTCGTTTTCTTCGACCTGCATGGTATAGCCCAGGGCACCGGAGGTGCGTGGAACGATGGTGATCTTCGTAACCGGGGCGGAATGGCTCTGCAGAGCAGCCACAAGGGCATGCCCCACTTCGTGATAGGCCACGATCTTCCGCTCCTCGTCGGAGAGGACTTGGTTCTTTTTCTGGTATCCGGCGATGACGACTTCGATGCTCTCCTCCAGATCGGACTGGTTCACCGTGCGGCGTCCCATCCGGACAGCACGTAGTGCGGCTTCGTTGATGAGGTTTGCCAGTTCGGCACCGGAGCAGCCGGCAGAAGCCCGCGCAATGGCGGTAAAGTCTACGTCATCGGACAGACGGATCTTCTTGGCATGAACTCGAAGGATCGCCTCACGGCCTGCCATATCCGGCAGTTCCACCGGAACGCGGCGGTCAAAACGGCCGGGACGCAGA
>CAJOQP010000156.1 GCA_905236515.1 uncultured Oscillospiraceae bacterium
GAAAGGCGCTGTGGCATCCATCTCTGCTGAGATCGCAAAAGAGCAGGCAACTGCGACACTGGGCATGCTGGCCCACGCGGCAAGCGACGGTGAGACCGACGTTGCCAACGCCATCCGCGGCATGTTCGGAAGCGGCCTTGTGGGCATGAGCTTCCTGCTGTTCAACATCTTCGATGCTCCGTGCCTGGTAGCTATCGCTGCGGCATTCCGTGAGCAGGGCAGCAGAAAATGGGGCTGGATCACTCTGGGCTTCCAGATGGGCGTAGGCTACTGCCTGGCACTGTGTGTCTATCAGCTGGGCATGCTCTTCAGCCAGGGCGTATTCGGCTTCTGGACGCTGGTCGCCATTGTGATCAGCATCGCAGTTCTCTATTTTGTCTTCCGTAAAACACCGGATTATGGTAGACTGTCTGATGAACCGCAGGGTGCTAACGCATAAAGCGAATCTGTAATGATAAGGGATCTGCGGGGGAAATCTGCAGATCCCTTTTTGAAATGAGGCGATTTGATGAATTTAATATCTTATCTGATCCTCGCCGTGCTCATCGTCTGCTTCGTGCTGGCGGTGCGCTATACGAGAAAACACGGAAGCTGTGAGACGTGCGGCGGCAATTGTGCCGGCTGCGGCGGATGCAGTTCCGCTGCCGGCTGCCAGGTGCAGCAGCAGAAACCGCAAGTGAAGAAAACGGAGATGAAATCATGACCGAATACACCATGCACATCGGTGGTATGATGTGCGGTATGTGCGAGTCCCATATGAATGATGCCATCCGGAAACTGGATCCGAAAGCGAAGAAGGTGAGTTCTTCCCACAAGAAGGGCGTATCCAAATTCCGTTCGGAACTGAGCTTTGACGAGGAGGCGCTGCGCGCCGCCGTGGAAGCCACCGGATATCATTTCAACGGAGTCGACACCAAGGAAATCTGAAACGGAAAAGCATCATCGGAACGAAAGATCCGGTGATGCTTTTTTCTTTCCCCAAAGAATATTGCCCCAAAGGGGGGAAAGTGCTAGAATGAAAACACTTTTTTGAAAGAGAGTGAGAAACGTTGGTTCGTTTACAGAAGGTTTTTGCGATGGTTCTGACCATCGCTCTTATTGTGACGCTGACCGCTTCGGCAGCAGCGGCCGCTCCCGCCATGGGTGATTATTCGGATCTCGGATATCAGGTCTATTCCTGCTTCGGAGACTCCATCTCCGCCGGATTCGGACTGGCGGACTATGTCAGCGGCGAGAAATGGCGCCATGTGGAAGGATCCTATCCGGTGATGGTGGCGGACGCCCTGGGCGTCAAGCAGTACAATTCCTTCTCTCTGTCCGGGATGCGCACGGTGGAGATGCGCATGTTCCTGGAAGATGATTATTACGGAGACAAGGTCACCAATCACGTGATGTATTATTTTGTGGAGGATACGGACCACACGGCAGAATGCATCGAAAAGGAACGGAAGATGTTCCGGGACGGGATCCGCAATTCCGACCTGATCAGCCTGCAGCTGGGATTCAACGATGTATGGTTTACCATGCTGGGAACGGCCCAGATGCTGGGACGCGGGGAAGTGTATACCGGCGTGGACGATGCGCAGGATGCATTTGCCGATTCCGTTGATCAGCTGGGCTTCGGCAAGGCGCTGAAAGACGCCATCGATACCCTGGAGACCATTGTGGGGCTTCCCACTCTGCTTCCTACCATCATCCTTTCCGGCGTGCAGGCAAAGCAGCAGTATTTCGAGAACTATGAGACCATCGTCGATGAGATCTACGAGCTTAATCCGGATATCACCATCGCCGCCATAGGCTACTACAACCCGGTGAAGACCCTGCGCCTCGGCAGATCCCAGGGCCTTCTGGACCTGGACTTCGGACAGATGAATGATTACCTTAAGGAACTGGAACTGGATCACGAGAACTTCTACTATGTTCCCGTGGAGGAGACCGAATCCCGTTTTGACGTGACCCACGATTTTGACATGCATCCCACGGAAAAGGGGCATGTCTATCTGGCACAGCAGATGCTGAAGACACTGCCGAAAAACGCCAATCCGCTGCCCCCGGTGATGCCCGGTGCCCCGGATCTTCCCGACGGGATCGATACCATCTGCACCGCTTTTACGGATATCAACACCATGGAGTGGTATCATAACGCGGTACACTATGTGCTGCAGAACCAGATCATGAGCGGCACCACCACAACCACCTTCTCCCCGGATATGTCCGTGACGAGAGGCATGATGGCGCAGATGATCTATGCCATGGAGGGACGACCGGCAACGGCTCCCAGCGCATCGTTCCGCGATGTGCCTTCTACCATGTATTACGCCAGTGCGGCGGCATTCGTTTCCGCCAACGGGATCATGACCGGATACGACGGAAACTCCTTCGGTCCGGAAGACAGTCTGACCCGCGAACAGCTGGCGACCGTGCTGCGAAGCTATGCTGACTATAAGAACAAACAGACCACGAAGACCCAGGATCTCAGCTCCTTTGCCGATGCGTCCTCCGTGTCCTTCTGGGCAAAGGACGCGGTGGCCTGGGCGGTGGCCTCCGGCCTCATGGCCGGACGCGACGGCGGCAGACTGGCGCCTCAGGATCCCATCCGGCGCTGTGAAGTGGCCCAGATGGTGATGAACTTCAATACGGTCCTCTGATCAGAATATCGTTACAGAAGATGCAGGATTCCTAAGATCCTGCATCTTTTTTTGCCACCTTGATTGCGAAATGGGAACATGATACAATAATTCTGATTTGTTTACATAATATTATTATGGGAGAGAGATGTATGAGAAAAATGAACCGGGTCATTGCCGTGATCCTGGCACTGGTCATGGTGATCAGCCTTACTGCCGTATCCGCTCTGGCCGATGAAAAGGAATCCGCCGGGAAGGATATTGTGTATACCTGCCTCGGGGACAGCATCGCGGCGGGCTACTCACTGCCCACCTATGTGGCACGGATCGATGCCGGACTGGTGCCGGTGGAGGGATCCTACGGCAAGATCGTGGCCGATACGCTGAAGGCGGATCAGTACAACGCCTACGGCACCTCCGGCGTGCGGACGCAGGAGATGCTCATGTTCCTGAAGGACGGTTACTATGGGGACGCGGTCACCAACTACAACATGCACTACTGGGTACATACGGATAACATCGATGAAGAGCTTCCGGTACTGCAGAAAAAGATCCGGGACGGACTGGCGGAATCCAACCTCATCACCATGGGCGTCGGTGTCAACGACCTGTGGCTGACGGTACAGGGGATCCTTCTTCAGCTGGGTACCGGCAAACCGTACACCGGACCGGAAGATGCCCAGAAAGAATACATGGATACCGTCAGTGCCATCGGCCTCGGCGGAGCCATGGATCTTGTTCAGAAAGCCGCAGACACGGTGTTCGGCGTGTCCACGCTGGTCCCGCAGCTTCTCACCGCCATCGGGGATGCATTGCTGAATTTTGAGTCCCGCTATGAAGAGATCCTTCAGCTGATCCGGAAACTGAATCCGGATGCCGTCATCGTGGAAGTGGGATACTACAATCCCTTTGATATCCTTACCCCGGGCTTTAACGGGATCATCGACACCTACCTCGGGTCCATGAACTCCTTCCTGAAGACCATGGAAAAGGAATACAGCAACGTCTATTATGCGGACATGACCGGCACGGAGACCATCTTCGGCACCACGCTTCAGAACGATCCCCATCCCACACAGAAGGGACATCAGTTCATGGCCGATCAGATCCTTGGCGTACTGAAAGGGAAGAAGCTCCCTTCGGTCCCCCGGACCGAAAAAACGGAGGAACCGGTCCTGGTCCCCACGGAGACCGTTACCCCGGCACCCACACAGCCGGCGGAGCCTGAGAAGACGGAGAAACCTTCCGATGAAGATACGGTGTGCGCACCCTATACGGACATCAACCGCGGCGCCTGGTATCATACCGCCGTACATTTTGCCATTGAAAACGGCATCATGGGCGGCACCGGAAACGGAAAGTTCGAGCCGGGGATCGCGGTGACCCGCGGAATGATCGCCCAGATGATCTATGCCATGGAAGGAAAGCCCTACGTTTACAGAGCCGCCCGGTTTGACGATGTGGCCGCCGGCAAGTGGTATACCAATGCAGTGGCATTTGTGTACGCCAATAAGATCATGGGAGGCTACAGCAGCACCGCGTTCGGTCCGGAAGACTACGTGACCAGAGAGCAGCTGGCAACTCTTCTGAGAGGATATGCCCAGTACAAGGGGCTCAGCGTCGCCCATACCGCCGGCATCGAAAGCTTCAACGATGCCGCCCGTGTTTCCGAATGGGCCGTCAAGGGCCTGGAATGGGCCGTGGCAGACGGGATCATCGCCGGACGAAACGGCAATGTCCTGGCGCCCCAGGAGCGTGCCACCCGCGCGGAAGTGGCGCAGATGCTGATGAAATTTCAGAGCCTGAAGGCCTGAAGACCGATACAATAACAGAGAACGCCAGACCTGCCGGTCTGGCGTTTGTGTTTTCATGATGAACAGTCAGATCTTCATTCCGCTGAGAAGATCGAAGATCACAAGGAATTCCTCCTCCACGATGCGGGGGTCCTGGAAGTTGAAGTCCGCCGTCTCTCCCAGGGGATCGGTGATAATCTTTCCGTAACTGCCGTGAAGACGTTCCGGCATGAGGTGGGAGAATTCGTAGGCCAGCATGTCGTTGTCCAGCTGAGTGATGACGCGCCGGTCCTCCGCCGTCAGCTTCTCCGGGAAGTAGCGGCTCCAGATCAGATCGTTCAGTTTGTCCTCCAGCAGGATGAATTCCGGCAGCTCCACCTTGGTGGGGCGGGTGAGATCCGCCAGATAGGCCTCCGCGGCATCGTGCATGAGACAGCCTGCCTGGATGATGCGGGAGTAGCCCCGTGCCGCCGCCTCGTGATAGCAGGCGATGCAGTGTGCTCCCACGGAATAGAACTGACGCAGGTGTCCGTTGCCCCGGCACAGCATGGACAGGGAATGGGCGATGTCCCGGATGTCGATGTCGCTCTTCCGGGGCTTCGTGATATAGAAATGCTTGCCGGTATAGGTGACGATATACTGACTGTTGACCGGAGACTCGTCATCCGACTGATACACTACCGGCGCGTTTACCTGATCCATGCGCCGGGCCAGTTTCCGGATGGAGTCGGTGATCTCCTCCACAAATTCCTCCGGAGACATGCAGGGCTCGGAGGAGAGCCAGGCCTGGAAGCGGTCAAACACCGCGTTGGTGATGAGATCGATATAGAAGTGGGCATCCTCCTCGGAACGGAAGACCGGCTGCAGATCCTTGTACAGATAGGGATACAGATGATCGGTGCAGAAGGAGCGGAAGGAGTTCTGTCCGGAGACCCCGAAGGCGTTGTTGTAGAAGGCCCGGTCCCGGTACAGCTCCCGGCAGACACTGGGAAACAGATCCAGCGCGCGGGAATAGGGAGTCGCCTCCATTTCCTTGACGAAATCCTCATAGTAGACCCAGGTCAGAAGTTCGTACTTGTCCAGGAAATGGCGGTAGAAGTTCCGGCGGCTGGTGCCGGCACCTTCGCAGATGCTCTCCACCGAGATCTTGTTGAAGGGCATCTTGCGCATCAGCGATTTGAAACTCTCCGCGAGAGCCCGTTTTGTTATATCGGTCTTTGCCATACTCTCTCCGTCCACACCTCAAAGGATGATCATTTCTTCTCTAATATTATTATTGTAGCAAAAAACAGGGACAAAACAAGCATCTTCCCGCCTTTTCCCCGAAAGGGAGGGGAAATCCGGGGCGGGAAAAGGGTGACAAACCGTTCACAGTTTTGTAATAAGTTGACATAATTTAAGAAAACGATTATAATACTAGACTGCCGCAGTAGTTTCTGCGGTTTGAGACCGGAAAAGAAATCACATTCATGCTGAATGAGGAACGCAGAAAACGTCCTTTGAGGCAGGAGGTAGATCTTATATGACAAAGCGAATGCATTCTGTGATCAGCGTACTGGTGGCATTTGCCATGGTCCTGTTCATGGGGCTGAGCACCCTGGGGATCAGTGCCGGGGCCGTCACGCAGTCGGAGATCGACGCGCTGGCGAAAAAGAAGAAGGATCTTCAGTCCCAGCAGGCACAGCTGCAGCAGACCATCAACAATCTGCGCGGCCAGCAGGCAGACGCCTATGCACAGAAAGAACAACTGGATAAGGAAGTGGAAGTCATCTACCAGAAGATCCAGGTGACACAGCAGGAGATCCAGCTGTATCAGACGAAGATCGAAGAGGAGACGGCAGAACTTCAGAAACAGGAGATCCTCCGTGAGGAGCAGGAACAGAAACTGAAGGTCCGGATGCGCGCCATGGAAGAAAACGGCCGTTACGGATATCTGGAAGTGCTGATGACGGCGGAGAGCCTGTCGGATCTTCTTTCCAAACTGGACGACGTGGAACAGATCATGACCAACGACAAGGATCTGGAGAACGGATACAAGGCCGCGGTGGAACAGTGTTCCAAGATCAAAGCGGAGCTGGAGGACGAGGAGAAGGCTCTGAAGAACTTCGAGTCGGAACTGGAATCCCAGCAGAACGAGATGCAGAAGCAGATCGAGACCGCATCCGCCACCATCGCAAGCCTTCAGGGAGATATCGATGAGTATCTCACCGAGTACGATGAGACTGCAGCCAATCTGCAGGAAGTCACCGACGACATCTCCTCGCTGGAGGCACAGCGCGCGGCAGCGGCCCGTGCCGCAGCGGCAGCAAAGGCCGCAGCGTCATCGGGGTCCGCGCATGTTTCCCAGTCCTATGCCGCAGCCCCCTCCGGAGCCGCCGGCATGTTCATATGGCCCACCACGGTACGTACCATCACCAGTCCCTACGGTTACCGGTATCATCCCATTTCCGGAACGTATAAATTCCACTCCGGTGTGGATATCGGCGCCTCTTACGGCAGCCCCGTCTACGCCGCAGCGGCCGGAACCGCCACCGTCTCCTATGACGCCGGCGGATTCGGTAACTACGTGACCATCAACCACGGGAATGGGTATTCCACCCTGTACGGACACATGAGCTCCGTGGCCATCTCCTCCGGAAGCTACGTCTCCCAGGGACAGGTCATCGGATATGTGGGTTCCACCGGTGCATCCACCGGCCCCCATCTGCACTTCAACGTGTACCACAACGGTTCTCTCACGAACCCCATGTCCTACTTCTAAAAAACCACCGCAGCCGCAGACAAAAGGTCTGCGGCTGTTTCCGTACAAAATAAAAATGCGAGGCAGCTGCCTCGCATTTGCTGTTTTGATGATCATTCGGGAAGCCGGAACTGCTTTCGCATGAGAAGGCGCATGGAGTTGAGGATACACAAAACCGCAACCCCCACATCCGCGAACACCGCTGCCCACATGTTGGCGTAGCCCAGGGCACCCAGAAGCAGGATGAGCAGTTTCACCGCCAGGGCGAAGATGATGTTTCCCGTGGAGATCCCCACGGTCTTTCGCGCGATGCGCATGACCACCGGGATCTTCCGGAGATTGTCGTCCATGATCACCACGTCCGCCGCTTCGATGGCGGCGTCGGAGCCCAGGGAGCCCATGGCGATGCCCACATCCGCCCGGGAGAGAACCGGAGCATCGTTGATACCGTCTCCCACAAAGGCCAGTTTGGCGTTCTTTCCGGCTTTCAGAGGAAGCTCCGAGAGAAGCTCTTCCACTTTCTCCACCTTGATCTGAGGAAGCAGTTCCGCATACACGTGATCCACGTTCAGTTCCTGTGCCACCGCGTCGCCGACACTCTGCCGGTCTCCGGTGAGCATGATGACCTGACGGACGCCTTCCTCCTTCATTTCCTTCAGTGCCCGTTTGGCATCGGGCTTTACTTCATCCCGGATATAAAGGGCACCCAGATAGCGGCTTCCCTCCGCCACATACACGGCGGTGGCCGCATCGGATCCGGAGGGAGCCGAGATCCCCAGTTCCTCCATCATACGGGCATTTCCCACGGAGAGGACACTGCCGTCCCTTTCCGCCGTGAGGCCACGTCCGGAGTGGTTCGTGATATTGCTCAGTTCCGGAAGATCGGCATCGGCGATCCCTTCCTCCGCCATCCGCTGACGGATGGACACGGCGATGGGGTGGGTGCTCATGGCTTCCACCGCCGCTGCTGTCGTAAGCAGCTGACGTTCTTCCACACCCTCCGCCGGACGGATCTCCGTGACGGAGAAGTTTCCCATGGTAAGGGTGCCGGTCTTGTCGGACACCACCGTATCCAGATGGGCCATCAGTTCCAGGAAGTTGGATCCCTTCACCAGAACGCCCTGAGAGCTGGCCGCTCCGATCCCGCCGAAAAAGGCCAGGGGCACGGAGATGACGAGCGCGCAGGGGCAGGAGATGACGAGGAAGGTACAGGCGCGGTAGATCCAGGTGGACCAGGCCCCGGTGAAGAGAGAGGGGACGATGGCAAGGATCACGGCCGCCGCCACGACGATGGGCGTATAATACCGGGCAAACCGGGTGATGAAATTCTCGGTGTGGGATTTCTTTTCCGATGCTTCCTCCACCATTTCCAGGACCTTGGCGACGGTGGAATCCTCAAATGCCTTCAGGGCCCGCACACGGAGAAGACCGTCTCCATTGACGCATCCGGAGATGACCTCGTCTCCGGCATGGACCGAGCGGGGCACGGATTCCCCGGTGAGGGCAGCCGTATCGATGAGGCTCTCTCCGGAGAGGACCTCCCCGTCCACGGGGATACGTTCTCCGGCCCGGATCACCAGAATGTTCCCCGGTTCCACATCATCGGCGTCGATGGTCTCCACCGAGCCGTCTTCCAGTTCCAGATTGGCGTATTCCGGCACGATGTCCATCAGTTCCGTGATGGACCGGCGGGACTGTCCCACCGCATAGCTCTGGAACCATTCCCCGATCTGATAGAACAGCATGACGGCCACAGCCTCGGAATTCTCGCCGGTGACGAAGGCCCCGATGGTGGCCAGCGTCATCAGGAAGGACTCATCCAGCGGACGCCGGTTTTTGATTCCCAGAGCGGCTTCCCGGACCACATCCCAGCCTACCAGGAAGTAGGGGATGAGGTAGACCAGAAGACTGATCCATTTATGATCGAACACCGCCGGCAGAAGTCCTGTTTTGTCCACCGCCATGATGGCGAAAAACAGGACCAGTGCAAGGATATCGATACGCAGTTCTTTGCGAAGTTTTGCGGACATACCATTGTCCTCCGTATCACTTAATTATGAGATCAGACCTCAACAGAAAAATCCGGCTCGATCTTTCTGCCCACTTTGATGGCCTCCTCCAGGATGGTGTCAAAGCGGTCATCATCGGCTTCCAGCGTGAATTTCTGCATCATGAAATTGACCTTGGCATCGATGACACCGTCGATCTTTTTTACTGCCTCTTCCACCGCAGCGGCGCAGTTGGCGCAGTCGATCTCGCATTTGAATTTCTTTTTCATAACAGGTTCTCCTCCAAATTACTCTTCCACATGATCCATGCCCATGGCGATGATGGTCTTTACGTGTTCATCCGCCAGGGAATAGAGCATCATTTTTCCGTCCCGTCTTGCCTTGATCAGCTTGGAAGAACGCAGGATCTTCAGCTGATGGGAGATGGCGGACTGGTTCATCTCCAGATCGTTGCAGATCTCGGTGACGTTCTTTTCTCCCTGAAACAGATCATAAAGGATCTTGATGCGGGTGGAATCGGCGAACATCTTGAACAGTTCCGCCAGATCGATCAGTTCCTCTTCGGGGACATCTTTCAGTTCCGGATAGGATTCCATTTGCGCATCTCCTTTCTTGATTCTATATTGAACATATGAATATATTATCATATGTTAGCGATAAGTCAACCGCAAAAAAGAAAACCCGTTATCTTTTTCTGATAACGGGTATCCGATATGATTTCAGTTTTTCAGCAGGTCTGAACTTTCAGTCCCGAGGAAACATCGGAACTGATGGCCAGCTTCCTGCCGTCCACGGTCACGATCACGTAACCTTTTCCCAGATTGCTTACCATGTGCAGAATCTTGTTCTCCTTCAGTTTGAACCGTTCCCGAAGAGTGCGGGAAACGGGTCCGAACATCCAGAGGATCTCACAGTCCTGCCCTGTCTTTACGCCGGTCAGATCCAACATTATCTCATCCTCCAAATCAATCGACGGAAGGCTTTGAAGCACAAGGGCATCTGAACAGAATGTATGTTCTGCCTGTTTGGGTCATGATATCAATCGGGAGGGGAATTAGTCAATAATACATGAATTAGGGGCTGCAATCCGGATTAGCAGGAACAAAGAACACCGTCTCCCCGCAAAGGAGGGAGGACAGTTTCCCCATGGCATGCCGGGCAACGGCGGCGGGGCGGGAGAAGACCACAGGAACCGGTGCGCGGAAATTGACGGTGTCGGGAAACAACAGTATAATTTTAGCCATACGATCCGGCGGTTGAGGAGGATATCATAGTGAATGAATTTTTCGAATATGTGCAGGAGTGTTTTTCCGCAGTCGGTGCTGTCGTCATAAAATCCATGATGGGCGGATATCTCGTGTACTTTAACGGAAAACTGATAGGTGACATCTGCGGTAATGAACTGTTCTTGAAGAGCACACCGACATCGGACAAACTTCTTGCCGACTCAGAACTGCGTTATCCCTACGAAGGTTCAAAGACGATGATGCACGTGTTTGACAGATTTGAGGACGCGGATTTGATTGCAGAATTACTGGAAGGCATGTATGCGGAATTGCCCGAAAAGAAAACAAAGAAAGCCAAATGAGACGGATCTGTCTGGATATATTAAGGTGTTAATAATCTATGAAAAAACTACGATACGGGAATACGAACACATTTTATATCTCCGGAGCAGAAGGCGGTCTGCTTATCGATACTGATTACGCAGGAACGTTACCTCGGTTTTTCAAAGCGATAAAAGCCGCTTGCATTGATATAAGCGATATTACTTATATGTTAGCCACACACTATCATCCTGATCACATCGGGATCGTCAGTGAGCTGCAGATGCTTGGGATTACGCTTTTGATCGTGGATGTTCAGAAAAGTTCAGTTCATTTCGCCGATGAGATTTTTTTCAGAGACAAGCGATTAGACTACAAACCGATAGACGAGAGCATGGCAAAGGTGATTGGTTGTGCAGAGAGCAGAAGCTTTTTGCGCAGTATTGGAATCAGCGGCGAGATCATTCACACACCAAGTCACAGTGAAGACAGTGTATCCATTATTCTTGACGATGGAGACTGTATTGTTGGCGATCTGGAGCCTGTTGAATATCTGGCAGCTTATGACCATAATCCCAGCCTAAAAAATGATTGGGAACAAATTATGAGCTATCATCCAAAACGAATCCTTTTTTCCCATGTAAACGAAAAAGAATCTAAATGATAAATCGGGATTTGTGGAGGAAAGAAGAATGACAAATGAATTATTCGAATTAGCAGCAAAACGCAGATCGATCAGAAGATATACGAACGATCATATCAGCGATGATGTTTTAAATGAGATTATGAAGGTAGCCCTTGCCGCACCCTGTTCCTTTGGTCATCGCCCAGTCGAATTTGTTATCGTAAGGGATAAAAACAGAATAATCGATCTGGCAGCCTGTAAAAGTATGGGCGGCAGTCAAATCGTTGGCGCTGATGTAATTATAGTTGTTATGGTCAAACTGGATCGCGGAGAGTTCTGGATAGAAGATGGGGCTATCGCATCAGGGTATATCCTGCTGGCAGCAGAGCAGTATAATATTGGGGCTTGTTGGGTTCATATCCGTAATCGGACAGGTAGAAAAGAATCTTCAGACGAAGAAATCCGGAATCTGCTTAATGTTCCGGACGGTTATGCTGTCTTAAACCTGATTGCGCTTGGCGGAAAAGGTGAAAGCAAGAAAGGTTATAGCGAATCCGATTTCGATTTCAATAAAGTGCATCAAGAAATATTTTGAGTGACAAAATTCTCGTTTGTAAGGGTTAAGAAAATGAACTATAAAGTAATTGACAAAGAGACATATTATCGAAAAGGTGTATTTCGCCACTTTACGGAAGACTGTAAGTGCTCGACCTCGATAACTTCGAGAATAGACGTAACAGAGCTC
>CAJOQP010000157.1 GCA_905236515.1 uncultured Oscillospiraceae bacterium
AACCGGGTCTTCCCTGCTTCCACCGGCATGTGGATGGCATTTTGGGAGAAGTTGTGCAGGCAGGCCAGATCGTTATGGTCTTTTTCCCGTTCCCGGTCAGATTTCTTCCAGGGCCTTTACCGACCAGTCCTCATCCTGCAGCAGGGCACGGCCCACGCCGATGAGATCCGCGGTCCCTTCCTCCAGCAGTCTCTCCGCGTCCGCTCCCGCGGTGACGCCTCCCGTCACCAGCACCGGGATCTGTACGCTCTTCTTTGCGGGAATGCTCAGTTCGGCAAAATACCCGGGTTCCGTTCTTCCCGGAAGGATGAATCCGCTCAGCCCTCCCGTGATATCCAGAAGGTCTGCTCCGGCTTCCTCAAAGATCCTGGCCGCCGCCGGGATCTCCTCGATGCGGCTGCCGCCCTCCATGTAATCACAGGCCCCGAACCGGATGAACACGGGGTAATCCTCCCCTACGGCCTTCCGTACCGCCCGGAGCACTTCTGCATGCAGGCGGGTCCTTCCCTCCAGAGTCTGACCGTTGTATTCGTCGGTACGGTGATTGGTGACAGGCGAATAGAACTGGTTGAGAAGATACCCGTGGGCACTGTGGATCTCCACGGCGTCAAAGCCCGCTTCCTTTGCCCGGAGAGCCGCTTCGACGAAGCAGTCCTTTACACGGCGGATATCCTCTGCCGTCATGGCTTTCTGCTCAACCTTGCTGTCCCCCATGGCGATGCCGCTGGGACTGAGCGCCGGCAGTCCGGTATCCTGTGCCTTGCCGCCGGCGTGATTGATCTGGGCCGCGATCACGGCCCCCTGCCGGTGCACCGCGTCCGTCAGTTTCCGGTAAGCCGGGATCAGCGCATCCTCCGCCATGGACAGCTGTCCGTTATGCGCCATCCCTTCCGGCGCGATATACTCATGCTCCACGATGATCATGGCCGTCCCTCTTGCGCGGGCGGCATAATACGAAACCAGCGCGTCGTCCGGCGCACCGTGATCCGCTTTTCCCGTGGCCATGGGCGGCATCACCAGACGGTTGCGAAGTTCCAGATGGTTGATGATGATCTTATCTTTTAGCATAGAACGATCCCCTTCCTGTTCTGATGTTTTTAATATGTTTTGATTATATCAGAAAGGGCTGGGATTGTTGTTGGTTTTGCGACAACAAACGATCACCGGCTTGGAACAAGGTTTTCGAACCGGAATTTATAATAACGTACATACTCTTTTAGGGTATGTCTTCGACTAGCTTATACCTGCATACTCCCAGGTAACCGTATCAATTACAAGAAACTCCTGCGTTCCGATCGGCTCTCCCGTGCGATATGTTGAGAACACGTCGGCGGATATGAGGTTTCCATCACGCGTTATCCTTTCTACCGGTGTATGGCCCACCACCTGCAGCAGTTTTCTGGGTTTGTACGGTCGTCCTTCTTTATACTGTGGCCGATACCAAATAGGCGATTCGTCTTGCCACATCTCTCTGATGCCTAAGCTGTTGATTTTATCCACGACCGCCTCGATATCATTATACTTAGTTGTGGGAATGAGGCTTCTCACGAATTCATCTGACAATCCACCATGAGAAAACAGGACATTGTCGATCTGGTGCAGATAGGCCAGTTGTCGATCATCCGGCAGATTTTTTTGCAAAAGCTGCAACTTTTCACAGACCGTCCACCGGGCAGCATCGGAATAGCCGCTCTCCCTCAGATCCCACAGATAGCTGACATCATGATTTCCCCAGCACCAGAGCGTATCGGGATGTTCCTTGGCAAATGCGATCGCCGCATCGTAAGTCTGGCCATAGAGATTCAGGTTCAGTTCCTGCCCCCAGTCATCGGCAATATCCATCAGGCATACTGCCCGATCCAGTTTCATTTCTTTTATCCGTTCTGATGCCCGCTGAAACATCCATGGTTTTAGATGAACATCGGGGATCACAAGTACAATCACGTTTATCACCTTCCAGTTATCTCTCCAAGTCATCCATTTTTGTAGGCTTCTTTCTCTGCGTTGTTTCTACGTCCTTGGTTTGTCTCTGCCGCAGTTGGGCAATGATAGAGGCTTTGTTCGCTTTCTTCTGAAGATTATAAGCTATAGCGTCCACGTTGCTCTCTTTTGTCACACCAGGATAATCCTTTTCAAATCGAATCAGAAGTTCCTTTGTCTCCTGCTCTCCCCGGGCTGTTTGTTCATAAAGCTGTTCAAACCGTCCGTCTGCCATGACATTCTCTATAAACGTCTGGGACATGTCCGAAAGAGAAGACCAGTCGCCGTAAAGGTCCGTCACGGCCTTTTGTATCTGCTCCATGATGATCGGGGTTCCTCTTTTTTTGTGCTCCGCAAGAATACCCAGCACATCGGACAGATCGCTTTTATACTGCCTTCCGGACCGCAGCTTCATGGCGATCAGGTATTCCGCCGCTACAGTACGGATCGAAAGCACATTGGAATAGGTCTTGTAGTAGACGGAAAACTCAATAAGCTTTGGCGTGTAGGAATCTGTTTTTCTGAAGTCAGCATTCAGCCAGCCATTGGGAAGACCGAAGCGATCTCCAACTATGTTGATCGCGTCTTTCATGCTGGAAGCTGCCCGGATCAGAGCGTCAACATCTGTGGTCATATTCCGAAATCCGTAATTGATCAGGACGGAGGCTCCGCCGATCAAAATCAATTCGGCGGGCATTCCTTTCCCAACCTGTTTCCGATATTCTTTCGCAAGTTCTTTCAGGTAGAGGTCGATATTGTCCTTTGTGAACTCAAATCTGCGCTCAGAAGACATTGCGCACCTCGCTTTCTACAATGTTGAATCGCATAAATTCCGGGATCGCCGTTTTTACCGCTTCCTTCAGAGCGTCGTCATTCCCGGCTGCTGCGGATACGGCCCGGAGGCTGGCCGGATAAACCGGCTTTTCCAGCCTGCATCGTCGTAGATCGTCATATTCACTGTCAAGGGGCACATCATTTTCCCGGCTGATATAGTCCAGCATGGCAAGAAGGTAAAGGCTCTCCGGATACCATTTCCGGCCATAATACATGCGGATTTCCTGACTCTCCAATGTGTCGATGATGAAATCTATATCGCCAAGTTCTTTGACCCGGTGACAGACGGCACTTTTGAAATTCTCAAAGCTGATGCGTTTGAAGAAGCAGGGAGCCAGCAGCTCTTCCATGGAAACATTCAGCGCTTGTGCAATCCTATAGATCGTTTCAGCGCTGCATTTTTCAAGCTGTGCTTTGCCGTTGCAGATATCGTTTACAGTTGCGTAGGGGAGCTCGCTTTCCCTGGCGAGCCGATAAATGGTCATATTCTTTTCTTTTAATGCCTCACGGATGGTCATCATTCTACACCTGCCTTTGCATATACTATAACGGTCAACCGTTATATTGTCAACGCTCCCTCAGTGAACTATTTCAAAGGTTTTTTTCGCACGAAATCTCAAAGTATCGTACTTTAAGACGCAAACAGGCCCACAGTCGCGTTGAACTGTGGACCTGTTGCTTTGATAGCAGATCATATTTTTCTCCGTGAAAGCATTTTTCCTTCACTAAGAAAAATATATTATTTTTGTACGAACAAATCATCCAGTGTAACAACATGTATGAAATCTCCAACATATTCGTTATGTTTTAATCCATAAGTTGTGATCAACGTATTGTGGATCGCCGTTTTTCTGGACACTCTTTTCGAAATGAGCTCCTTCCGGCGGACCAAAGTGAAATGATAGTCCTTATTAACCGAAAACTCATCGCTGTAAAACTTGATTTCACACATATTTACTATGTTATCTTTTCTTTCTATGATCAAGTCTATTTGTGTCCCGCTTTCCTCTTCACTACCCTTTTTCGACCAGAGGGTTTCATTGGTCGATACACCGGAGATTCCTAATGCCGCTTTGATTTGATTAATGTGATTAAAGCATACATTCTCAAACGCGTATCCCCTCCACGCTGTTACAGAGCTGCTGTCCGCTATATTAATCCAGTTGAGTTTTTTCCCAGAAGCCAACCTTTTTACAAAACGCAGGTAGAAAATACAAAAAGAGTCTGTCAACTTGTAATACTCTTCTTTTTTACTTTGACCAAAAGAATAATACTTTATTATAAAATTTCCGGATATCAGTGATCGTAGATGTTTTGAAAAGATACCACCGTTTTGAATACCTGTCTTTTGAAGAATCTCCTGCCTTGTAAGCCCCATGCTTCTGCTTCCGATTGCTTCGATAATAGATTTCATCACATCCGGGTTTATGAATAATGATGAAAACATCCTGTCATACTCATTTTTCAGGGGCGCATTTTGCTCGAAAAACATAGCGTCTATGTTTTGAGGGAGACTTTTTGCCTTATCAAAATATCTTAAATAATACGGAATACCGCCTACCATCATATATGCCTGCGTGATATCATACCGAGACATTATCACTCCATTCGCCTCAAAGAATTTTTCACATTCATACAAAGAGAACGGGCGCAAATTGATTTGATAAGTTACTCTCCCATAAAGTCCACCGTGATTGTTGACCATTTTATCCAGTATCCAGGAACTGGAACTTCCACAAACAATAACCATCACATTATGTCGATGACATGCCCATCCATTCCAGAAAGCTTCAAACCCTGTCATGAACGATGATCTCGGAGTATCCATCCATTGTATTTCATCAATGAATACAAGCAGTCTGCTCACTCCATCATCTTTTTCCTCGAGGAGATCCTCAAGCATGTAAAAAGCATCCTGCCACGATTCCGGTGCTTTCCTTTTTTGCATTCCATACTGCGTCAAAGATCTGTAAAAATGATTTAATTGCGCCTTCATTTTCTTTTTTCCGGCCGTTGCTTCATGATCTATAGGTGACAATCCAGCATGACGGAAAGTAATACAATTCGAAAACACTTCATCAACAAGATATGTTTTGCCAACTCTTCTCCGTCCATATAGAGCGATTAATTCTGCAGTACTGCTATCATACAACTCTTTCAGTTTTTTAACTTCTGATTCTCTTCCAATGAGCATTTCATGTCTCCTGTCGCAAAAATGATCTATATTTTTCTCCGTGCCGATATTTTTTTATTATCAGGAAAAATATAGCACATTTCCCGTGCCGTAGCAACAAAAATTGCGTTATATTTTTCTCAGTGAAAGCATTTTTCATTCACCAAGAAAAATATAAACAGTTTTGTGCGGCCAAATCATCCAGCTCCTCACTCTAAACTGATAGATTGTTACGGAAGAAGTGCATCCAGATTCTTTAGAAAATCGAGTGCATATCCAAACAAACCTTGATCGACATCATCGGCAATAACTTTAATAGGATGCTTCCGAAACAACATAATTCTTTCTCCTTTATAGCTGCTGGTCGCTGCACCAAGAATCCCCTGGATTTATCCATGGGGAGTGTCAAAGCATCGTACTTTAAGACGTGAAAAAACCACAGTCGCGAGGGACTGTGGACTCATCATATTATAAATAATACCGCCAGTCTTGAAAGACTAGCGGTACATACATTTCTATCCTATTATTTCACGCGATAAATGATATCAATGATATCCAGTGTCAGACCATGAAAAATGTTGAGGATGTAAGCAATATGTCTTCCGATGTACTCCATTATAATTCTCCTTCTTTTTTGTTTGATGGGCAGTCTGGGGGGATGCCCTCTGTTGAGAATATTATAGCAATCTTTTATTTTGATTATGTCGTTTCTTAAGAACATTTACCATATCTAAACAATACTAATGGTTTTAATTATTTTAAGAATATCGGATATCAACCACGCCGGCGAAGCATCCCAAAATGACCCAGATCGCTTCCGGGGACCTTTCCCACTTCCACAACTTCGAAACCGAATTTCTGATAGAACGGCACATTGTCCGGATGGTGCGTTTCCAGGTAGAGATCCTGGCCATTCTGATCCAGTGCGTCCATCACCGGCTCCATCAGTCCGCGGGCGATCCCCTGCCTCTGCTTCCCGCTTCTTACCACCAGATCCAGCATATACCAGCTCTGATGATCCGTATATTTCTTCTTCATCTTCATACAATATGCTTCGTAGCGCATCTGCGGAAGATAGGTGGACGGAGGCATGCTCAGGCCTCCTGCTTTCAGGTAACCGAACGTCGGCATCCCCTTATATCCGGGCGGAACAAAGATGGCGAACCCGTTGATCTCACTGCTGTCGGTCACCATCAGCGCTTTTCCGTCCATCGCCCGGATGGAGGCAAACCAGTTTTTGTAGATCATATCCGGTCCTGCCAGCGATCCGAAGATGGCCGGATAGAGCGGATAGTCCGCATATGCATCTACGTTACACTGACACGCTTTCTCCAGATCATCCATATCAAACTCCACAAAGCCGGGTCCTTCCCGGAGACCGAGATTCCAGTCTTTCACACGACCACCTCTTTGCATACTTTTTGTGGTTCATATCATAGCGGAATCCCTGTTTCGAAGTGTCGAATCTTAAGATAGTTTATTTAATTTAAGCTCTTTAACAAGTCCTTGGTTGGCTGAAAAGACCCAAGATGCTATTCAGACTATAGGACAGAAGTCTCTCACATTTCCGCACACGTATCTGCATTTAGACTAATTGTTTCATAGCGCCATCGCACACAAAGGGAAGAGCCCCGCAGTCCTTTCGAACCGCGGGGCTGAGGTATATTGGCAGAACTCAGTATCCAATCTCCTTGACCAGGAACTGCTGGCCGCCCAGGATCTTTTTGTCCCGGCTGCCACACTTCGGGCACTTTCCTTCCTGCTTTATGACATTATACAGACTCTGGCATTCCGTACACAGAGCCTGACCGCGTACGGTCTCGATGCGAAGTTCCGTATCCCGAAACACCGGACGGTCCTCCGTGACCACGGGAAAGTATTTCTCAAAGAACACCGGCAGATAACCGGTCAGTTCCCCGATCTCCAGAGTGATATATCCGATGTGATCCAGATTATTGTCTTTCGCAACGTTTTCCACCAGATCCACCGCTTTGGTCAGTACGCCGATCTCATGCATCTCAGACTTCCTTTCCGATGATGCGGCGTCCCACTTTCTGGGCCGTAGTCTTCACCACATGTCCCACCAGTTTCTCATAGGGCACTCCCCATGCATCGTAGGCACGATGGAGATGGATGGCATCGAAGTTGCAGCGGGTGGTGCAGAGTCCGCAGCCGATGCAGATATTGGGATCCACTCTTGCCGCGCCGCAGCTGAGGCAGCGGGAAGCCTCCGTTTTGACCTGTTCCTCCGTGAAGGGCAGACGGTCATCCCGGAAAGACTTGGCCTTGCTCTCATCCATCCCGTGCTTCTGGCGGGTGGCGGTGTCATAGGAATCGATGGCCAGGTTGTCCTTGTCGATGTAATGGAAATTATCCCGGTGGACACGTCCCAGAGTCAGGCTGTGACCCTTGTGGACATAACGGTGCAGCGATTCCGCACCTTCCTTACCGGAGGCAATGGCGTCAATGACGAACCGCGGTCCGGTGAAGATGTCTCCACCCACGAACACGTCCGGTTCCGCCGTCTGGTAGGTCCAGCTGTCGGCCACGGCATATCCCTTCTTGTTCAGCTCCACTTTGCTGCCTTCCAGGAGACCGCCCCAGTCGGCAGTCTGTCCGATGGCACCCAGAACGGTATCCACGGAAAGCACTTCGAACTCTCCGGTACCCACCGGTTTGCGGCGGCCCTTCTCATCCGGGTCACCCAGTTCCATGCGTTCCACTTTCAGGCCGCATACGCTGCCGTTTTCTCCAAGGATCTCCACCGGTGCGCTGAGGTACCGGAACACAACACCTTCCGCTTCCGCCTCGGCCACTTCCTCCTTATCCGCCGGCATCTCATCGGCAGAACGGCGGTAGACGATGGTAACGTCCTCGGCACCCAGACGGACCGCGGTGCGGCACACGTCCATGGCCACGTTTCCGCCGCCGATGACGGCAACATGCTTTCCGATCTCCGCCTTTTCGCCCTGGTTGACCTTCCGGAGGAAATCGATGCCGCCCTGCACGCCCTTCAGATCCTCGCCGGGAACACGAAGCTTGGAGGACTTCTGTGCACCGATGGCCACGTAGAATCCCTTGTATCCTTCTTCCCGCAGCTGCTGCAGGGTCACGTCTTTGCCGACTTCGGTCCCACACTGAATGGTGACGCCCAGCTGGCGCAGCACGTCGATCTCCGCTTCCACCACGTCTTTCTCCAGACGGAAGGACGGGATGCCGCTGACCATCATGCCGCCGGGTTTCCGGTCCTTCTCAAAGACGGTGACGTCATGACCGTTTACCGCCAGATAATAGGCACAGCTCAGTCCGGCGGGGCCGGAGCCGATGACGGCGATCTTGTGGCCGGTCTCGTACAGCTTCCGGGGAACGAAACGGTTCTCTTCCTTAAGTTCCCGGCGCGCCACGAACTTCTTCACTTCGTCAATGGCCACCGGCTGATCGATATCCCCGCGGGTGCAGACCTGCTCGCAGGAGCGGGCACATACATCACCGCATACGGCGGGGAACGGATTTTCCTTCTTGATCAGTTCCAGGGCCTCCATATACTTGCCTTCCCCGGCCTTCTTCAGGTATCCCTGTACCGCGATATGGGCCGGGCAGTTGGTCTTGCAGGGAGCGGTGCCGGTCTCGGGAACCACGTTGTCCCGTTCCGTGAGGAAATCCGTCTGCCAGTGATCCTTGCCGAAAAACAGTTTGTTGTCGGGGGTCACGGTATTCTTGATCTCCACCGGCTGCTTCTGGCACAGCTTCTGTCCCAGTTTCACCGCGTTCTGGGGGCACACTTCCACACATCCGCCGCAGGCGACGCAGTTTTTGGGATCCACTTCCGCCAGGTAATTGGACTTGGACAGATTGGGAGACTGGGTGTACCAGCTGGTCTTCAGCGCCATGCATGTGTCCCAACGGCAGTTGCAGATGAACAGGGAGAAATCCGGGCCGTCGATATTGGACAGCTGATGGACGCAGCCCCTGCGTTCCGCTTCCAGAATGATCTCCTCCGCCTCGGCCCGGGTGATGCGCCGTGCCTTGCCCACGCGGATCAGGCCCTCGGCATATTTCCCCAGGTTGATGCAGCAGTCCCACTCCAGGTCTCCGGTGCCCTCATCCGCCATAACGCGGAGTTTGCGGCACTCGCAGGGCGCCACACCGATGCTCTCCCCGGCCTTGTCCAGCCAGTAGGAGATCTCTTCGTATTTGACCCGCTTCGGCTCATTGGCGATGGCCTTCTCGATGGGGATGGCGCGCATCAGCGCCTGGCCCATGGGCACGGCCCAGGAGATCTTTTTCTGCAGGTCCAGCACATAGTTCAGAAATGCCGGAGCCATCTCGGGATAGGCATCCGTCTGTGCTCTCGTCATAACGGCATTTTCCATGGCGCCGGGAGCGAAGACGGGCATCTGGACCCGGTCCACGCCGTTGTCGTCCGTGTGATACTCCAGGATACCCACATGGCAGAGATCATCCGCCATCTTTGCCGTATCCTCCACGCTCATTCCTTCCATTTTTGCCAGTTCATCGATATAGTAGAGCGTTCTCAGTTTCATCTTCAGCAGGAAATTCACCTGCTCATCCGACAGCTGCCGGTCAAAGAAGATATACTCCCAGCTCTTCTCATTGGGCGCGGGATTGAACATGTTGATCTTCCGCACCAGTTTCATCAGATTCTTACGGGGGGTCTTGCTGCATTCCTTCCAATACTGTTCCAGGCACTTCTTCTCGCCTTCGGTAAATACGTGCTCTGCCATGTCTGCTCCTCCTAAACAAGTTTGACAATTGTTTAACAGCTTTCTTCTCCTCCACTATACGGGAACCCCTCTTTTCTGTCACGAAACCAAGTTGCTTTTTCGTCTTATTTTGATACAATATTACAAAATAGTCTCAACAGGAGGTGCTCCCATGCCGGACCGTACCAAACGGGAGATCGTCGCTGCTTTCAACCGGCTCATCGCCCGGTCGGAAATGGAGAAGATCACGACGCTGCGCATCGCGGAGGAAGCGGAGGTGAGCAAGGCCACGTTCTACCGCTATTTCAAAGACAAATACGATGTGCTCAACTACAACTACCAGCGGCTCCTGGATCACAGTCTCCAACAGTGCGGCAATTACCGGGATCTCTACTTCCTGCTGTATACGTTTGCGCGGGAAGAGTGGCAGAATTTCACCCGGGCCTTCAATACCACAGGCGTCAATTCCTTTGACAATTTCGTCTACTCCTATTCCCGGGACGTGGTGGAGGAGATCACCCGGCAGAACCGGGGCGGAAAGGGCCTGACCCCGGAGGAGACGATGCAGCTGGATGTATTCTGTTACGGCATCAGCTACATGTACAAGAAATGGACGATGGGACGGTATGCTCTGGATCCGGCTTCTGCGGCGGATGCTCTCTATGCCATCATGCCGGAGAGTCTGAAGCATCTCTGGTTCCTCACGCCCCGTTCCGTTTGAAACAAGCGCCAGCTAACTCACGACTGAAGTCACGAGAATGCGCTGGCGCTTGTTTCACAATCTTAAAGTAATGGTCTTTCAGAAACTGAGGGATCCGGCTGACCATGTTTGGGCATAAAAAAACGCCCGCCGAAAGGCGGGCTCATTCTGCATCCGGATCAGAAGATCAGAGCAAATGCAATGCCGAGAGGCCATTTGATCAGAAGATCAAAAATCAGACTGGTTTTATTAAGAAAGATTGTTTGTTGCCATTTTAAACAGGCGCGGGAGTTCTCATTCATTCATGTGTGAGATGAAAGCGATCCGGGACAGATATCTGTTGCGAAGTAAAACCATAAAAGATACTATGAAAATATAGAAACAAATCCGTTATATGAAGACGATCATCCCTTCCGATCATGCATAGAAAGGAACAATCATGAAAAAACGTCTGATATCTTTATTGTCGGCAGCGGCGCTTATGCTGGCACTTTCCCTCCCCGCTCTTGCCGCCTATCCCGACATTCCGGAAAACGCCTGGTACAAAGACGCTGCGGCCTATGTCTCCAATCAGGGGATCATGACCGGCACCGCCCGGGACCGGTTCGATCCGGACAGCACCGTCACCCGGGCGCAGCTGGCGCAGATCCTCTACGCCATGGAAAACAAGCCGGAATCCAAAGCTGGATCCTTTTCCGATGTTCCGGATGGCGCCTGGTTTGCGGATGCCGTGAACTGGGCATCCGGCAGCCGGCTCGTTGCCGGATATGGGGACGGACGGTTTGGTCCGAACGATCCCGTTACCCGGGAGCAGCTCATCGCGGTCCTGTATCAGTATGCCGGTTCCAAGGGAAAAACCGAGTCCGGCTCCGGTGACCTGAACTCCTTCCCCGATGCCGGAACTGTCAGCGGCTATGCCGTCACTCCCATGAAATGGGCTGTGGGCAATGTACTGATCGCCGGGATCGACGGAAAACTGATGCCTCAGGGTGAGACGACCCGTGCACAGATGGCGGTGATCCTGAAGGCATTCTGTGAGAAGATCTTCTCCGATGATACTTCAGACAGCGAACGCATTTATGAGGTGGAGACCATCGACATCAGCACCCGTTATCCCACGGACGCCATCATCTACAAGCCGGTAGGCATCGAGCCCACTGTGGGTGTGGTGTTCTATGCGGGCAATCCGGTGGACTACCGGGATTACGGCACCCTGCTCACCGCCCTGGCCTCCCACGGTTATCTGGTGATCTCACCGGAATTCCCCTTTGACACGGCGGCATTTAACATCATCGCAGGCGAAGAATACATGAAGCAGTATCCGGAGATCGAGGAATGGTTCCTGGCCGGTCACTCCCACGGAGGCGGTGTCTCTACGGCGGAAGTGAATCTTCGTCCGGAACTCTTTAAAGGAATGATCCTCATCGATCCCGTCATCGGCATCCCGGTACCACGGGAAGGATTCCCGGTGCTGAAGTTCCATGCCACGGAAGACTTTGTGTGTCCCCAGGCATTCCATGACATCATCATGGCGGAACTGGCTGCCACAGATGTCACCGAAGTGATCATAAAGGGCGGCAATCATGCCCAGTACGGCGACTACGGTACGCAGATGTTCGACGGCGAGGCGAAGATCTCCAAGCAGGATCAGATCGATATCACCATCGCGGAGATGGTGAAGTTCATACAGAAGTATCAGTAAGCATTCCTGTCAGATCAGTTCACAAACTGTCTGAAATAAGGGCGGCAGTCGGTCCTTTCCTATCTTTTTCTGGTTTTACAGTAGATATATTCCCATAAGTGTGTCATAATAATAACGAAGTATTCTGCAGTTATTGTAGATTTATGAATTAACTGCATGAAAGAACACCCCCCGAATCCCATATTGGAAATGTAAGGAGCACACGTCTATGTCATCAAGCAGTAACATCTACAGGCTCTTTCCCGATCCTCCGGTCCTCACAGGGGACAAAATCTGTCTGAGGCCACTTACCCTCTCCGATAAGGAAGGGCTGCGAAAACTCACCTCTCAGGAGGACGTCTATCAGATGCTTCCGGCCATCCTGTTGGAACGGAAGTATGAACCGGCGGAGGTAATCCGTCGGCTGCAGAAAAAGGAAGAGACGCAGTCTATGCTCCTCGGCATCTTTGCGGAGGACCGCTTCTGCGGTCTGATGGAGATCTACGGATACCATGCACCGATCCAAAAAGTCAGCATCGGTTACCGGCTGCTCCGGGAGGAAAGGAACAAAGGATATGACCACGAAGTTCTTGATTTGATCGTGCGGGAACTCTTCGACAACCATGATATCAGGATCATCACTGTCAGCGTTATGACGGAGAACAAAGACTCCGCCGACATACTGAGGAAGTACGGCTTCTCCCAAGTCTATCATAATGTTCTGGAAGACTGGGGCTACAAGAAAACGACGCCCGCGGATAAATGGCTCCTGAGAAAAGAATCCGGAACCTCGGAACTGCGGACGGAACGCCTGATCCTGCGGAAATACCGACCGGAAGACGCGGATGTCCTGTACCGGGAACTCGGATCCGACCCTGAGATATCCCGGCACACCGGATGGAATCCCTATGCCACCCCGGAGAAGGCCCGGGAGACGGTCCAGAGGATTATAGACAGTTACTCCAATCACTATTCCTACGGTTGGGTGCTGGAAGCCGACGGTGTCCTTCGGGGGACCATCGACGCCTATGGTTTCAAGAATAACGGCATTGAGATTGGCGGCAGCGTGATAAAATCCTGTTTGGGACGCGGCTACGCCTCGGAGGCCCTGAAAGCGGTGATTACGTATCTTACGGAACACGAGGGGATCAAAAAAGTCAACGCCTGGTGCTCCTCAGGGAACATCGGAACCATGAGAGCACTGAAAAATTCCGGGATGCATCTGGTATCCGTGGAAAAGGACGGCCTTACCGTCGG
>CAJOQP010000158.1 GCA_905236515.1 uncultured Oscillospiraceae bacterium
AGACGGTGTGAAGAGAGCAGCCAGCAAAATCAAGCAGGTCATGGATCAGGAAGGTAACGGTTCCTCCGGCTCTTCCGAAGAGGAAGAGGCACTTCCTTTCACGGATGTGAAGAAGACGGACTGGTACTATTCCTTCGTGAAGGATGTATTTGATAAGGGCCTGATGAGCGGAAACAATGACGGCACCTTCGGCGTCACTGAGGAAATATCCCGTGTCCAGATGTGCCTCATGCTGCAGGCACTGGCAGGAACCACCTCGGATTCTGATCTTACGGAGCCCTTTACGGATGTCGCCGAAGATGTCTGGTATCACGACGCGGTCGCCTGGGCCTATCAGAACGGCCTTGTGGATGGTGTGACATCCTCCGAATTCCGCCCCAACAACAAGGTGACCCGTGGAGAACTGGTGCTGATGCTGTACCGTTACGCCGGATCCCCGAAGGTTACCGGGGATATCGATCAGTTCAATGATTCCGTGAACATCGATCCGGCTTACGTGGATGCCATCCTCTGGGCTGTGGACAAAGGTCTGGTAGAAGGCGATAACAGCGGAGCGTTCCGTCCCAACAGCATTGCCACCCGTCTGGATACTGCGGTGATCTTCTCCAAGTTCTCCTCTATGTCGGAGAGCAAGATGACGGCACCGTCGGAGACAGAGAAACAGGCAGCCTGAATTACGCAAAAAATAACCTGGTGTCTTATCATAGACACCAGGTTTTCTTATCCTTTGGGATGTTTTGGCTGGACTGCCAGGACCCATCGCACTCCGGGGATCCAAGTGAGGATCTCGGTGATCACCACCGAGACTGTGAATACGATCAAGACTCGGATGAGATGGAGACCGAGGTTTTCAAAGTGCCATCTCGGGTCGATCCACAGGACCCATAGAAAACTCAGGATCATATGGATACAGTAGATGTTCATGGTACGCATGGACAGGAAAGGGATGAGCCGGCTTCTGCCCGGCCACCGGATCTCTGCGGCAAGGACATACAGACCGAGGGAGAATCCCAGCGTTCCCAGTCGGGAATAACTTGCTGTCCACAACTCCCACTGCTCCGTCATTCCGCCCCCCAGCAGTTGTTTTTCCAGGCACAGCAACGCAAAGGATGCGGCTATGACGAGAAGGGCAAGGGGGATGTGATTCTTCTTTCCGGACTGATAAAAGCGGTCGTGAAGGAGAGGACCCAGCATGAAATAGAACAGATAACTGCCGGGATCTCCGACAGGAAGAAGCGCCTCCCGCAATGCGTTTAAACTGTAAGAGGTGACATTCCTCGTTCTCGCAATATAGTCTGCGACCCGGTCAATGGCGCCTAAACCGAAGACCAGAATAAACAGGATCCACAATACATATCGGTATAGGGTCTTGTCCTCCATGTCGTAGATCTTTTTCAATACCGGAAAACAAAGATAAATGACGATCAGTGCGTAAAGGTACCAGAAATGATCTGCAGGGATCAGAGGATCGGACAGGTTATAACCGAAGATATAATCCAGGATCTGCCGGCCGTTCAGAACATTCAGACTGCCGGGACAGATAAGATCCGTGATGATATAGTAGAGAATCCTCCATACCGTGACGGCGATCAACAGCTGCACCGTCCGTTTGATGTGCTTTTTCAGATCAAAGGAATGGTGAAACAGAAGCGCTCCGTTTGCCATCAGAAATAATGGCACGACCAGTGTAAAGGAACACAGCTGGATCAGATGAGCCGGTATGCTGTCCCCTTTGGTGTTGGAGAAGTGGCAGTACACGACGAGAAAGATGGCCAGTACTTCCAGTATATCGATATAGGCGATCCGTTTCCGTGGAGAACGGACAGTGGTTTCGGACAACTCACATCACCGCTTTCAGGGGTTGATATGATTATTATAACAGATGAAGGCGAAAAAGACAGGGAAGTGCCGGTTTTCATTAGGGAAAAGATGGATAAAATATTAAGTTTCCTTGTAGGACATTGACGATTTTTTTCGAAAATGCCATACTATGATACAATATAGAAAAACGATTTGAGAAAACGCTCCACAGAAATGAGGTACATCGATGTATTGTAAATGGTGCGGACATCCGATCCGTCCCGGAGACGGATACTGTTCGGTTTGCGGTCATCCGATCTCGGAAGAAGACCGTGTGTCAAATGAGACAAATGAAGAATACTATGAAGAAGCTTCCTATGACAGCTATGTGGGAGAAGAGGAATACGAGGAATATGAAGAACCTCAAAAAGGCCTGAGAGGCTTGTTTTCCAGGAAAGACCGGGACTCCTACGATCCTGTATATGATTATGATGAGCCCCGGGGAGAACGCAGAGGCCTGAAGATCTTTCTCATGCTGGCCGCCATTGCGGCAGTCCTGGTATGTCTCTATTTCATCCTGCTGGGACTTGGAGATGCCCGGGATCATGAGAAGGAAGAGGAGACTCCGTCGCCTTCTGTTACCGTTACGGCATCCGCCGCACCCACGGCAACTCCCACACCGTCGGCAACCCCGTCAGTGAGCCCGTCCCCATCCGCGACGCCGACTCCGACACCTACGGCGACACCGACTCCGACTCCGACACCCACACCCACAGCGACTCCGGATCCCACTCCGGATCATACCAACCCACCGGAACCGCCGGAAGAAACTCCCGGTCCGGGAGAAATATCGGAATGAATCGTACCCGCCTGATATCACGTGTTATCAGGCGGGTAATTTTGATAGAAACAGGCGGAAAATGTGCGAACAGTCTGATTCGGTATACATAACAATAGAATGGTGTCAAAAGATGGAAAGTTAATTATTTAACGTTATCTTTTCGGTTGATTATTACACTGTGAATCGATACAATGTTTTCGGTTGGTAAAAGATAATTGCGGCGGGATATGCTGCAATGCAAGAGGAGGTTCCCATGAGCGAGGAAAAAACGATTCAGGAACTGCAGAATATCTGCGTGGACCTGAAAAAACACGTGGTCGAAATGACCTATCATGCGCAGTCCGGTCATCCAGGCGGATCACTGTCTGCGGCAGATTTTGTGACGGCATGTTATTTTAAAGTAATGAATGTTGATCCCAAGAATCCGAAATGGGAAGATCGGGATCGTTTTGTCATGTCTAAGGGACATTCCTGTCCGGTGCAGTATGCAGCCCTCGGAGAACTTGGTTTCTTTGATGCGGAACTGCTGAATACTCTTCGGAAAGAGGGAAGCATCCTTCAGGGACACCCGGATATGAAGCGCTGCCCGGGTATCGATATCTCCACCGGTTCTCTCGGTCAGGGACTTGCCTGCGCGGTGGGTATGGCCATGAGCGCAAAGGCAGATCACAAGGATTACCGTGTGTTCTGTGTCGTCGGTGACGGAGAGTGTGACGAAGGTGAGATCTGGGAAGCCTGCAACACCGCTGCAAAATACGGACTGGATAATCTCATTGTATATGTGGATAACAACGGTCTTCAGCTGGACGGCCCCGTGGACGAGGTCATGCCTCTGGGAGATATTGCCGGCAAGTTTGCTGCGTTCGGATTTGAGACCTGGAGCATCAATGGCAACGAGATGTCCGAGGTGGTGGATGCCCTGGAACAGGCAACGGCATCCAAAAGCGGAAAGCCGAAGGTAATCGTGGGAAAAACGGTGAAGGGCAACGGCGTCTCCTTCATGGAGAATCAGGTTGGCTGGCACGGAAAAGCCCCCAACGAAGAACAGTGCAAACAGGCTCTGGCGGATCTGGATGCCGCCTATGTGAAATAACGGGAGGAAAACGAAATGGCTGATGTAAAAAAGAGAGCCACCCGTGAAGGCATGGGCGAAGAGATCGTTCTGCTGGGTGAAGAGAACAGAAACGTAGTTGTAATCGATGCAGATCTGGGTTCCTCCTGCAAGACGGATGCCTTCAAAAAGGCACTCCCGGATCAGTATTATAACCTGGGTATCGCGGAACAGAACTGTGCCGGTGTGGCTGCCGGTATGGCGACCTGCGGAAAAATCCCCATTGTAGTGACCTATGCCGCATTTGGTTCCATGCGCATGTGTGAAATGGTGCGTCAGGAGATCTGCTATCCCAAATTGAATGTGAAGCTGATCTGCTCCCACGGCGGCCTGACTCCCGACGGAGACGGCGCCAGCCATCAGACGGTGGAAGATCTTGCCATCATGCGCAGTATTCCCAATATGACCGTTATTGTTCCCGCTGACTATGTCGCAGCAAAGAAACTGGTGCGGAAAGCGGTTGAGATGAACGGACCGGTCTACATGCGCTTTACCAGAAACGCTGTTCCCATCCTTTATGAAGAGGATGACAATGATTTCGAGATCGGCAAGGCCAAGATGCTTGCCGACGGCAATGATGTTTCCATTATCTCCATTGGCGATACCGTCCGTCTGGCTCTTGAGGCAAAGGACATCCTTGCCTCCAAGGGAATCTCTGCAGAAGTTCTGGATATGCACACCATCAAACCCCTGGATGAGGAAGCGGTGAAAGCCAGCATCCGGAAGACCGGCAAGATCATTACCATTGAAGATCACAGTGTCATCAACGGCCTCGGCAGCGCCGTTGCAGATATCATTGCACAGGAAGGGAAGGGAATCCTCCGCAAGATCGGCGTTCAGGATACCTTTGGCGAGACGGCACCGTATGACCGTCTTATGGAAAAGCACGGTATCACCACCGAAGCACTGGTGCAGTGTGCAGAAGAAATGATGAAATAAGATTTTAAACAGCAGAATGATGCAGAGAGATTTTTGCAATCTCTCTGCATTTTTTTAACTCAACAATACTGAATATGTCGGTTTAGCATCTTGTCGAATATGCTGATGACCTGTTATA
>CAJOQP010000159.1 GCA_905236515.1 uncultured Oscillospiraceae bacterium
CATTCGGGATCAACTGGAAGAAGCATTAAAAGATGATATGAGCAAGCAGGAAAAATGCTTTACGCTCTTCTCTACTGCTTTAACTGAGTTAGGCAAGATCAAGGATGATTTTAAAGTTCTTGTTTCTGGAAAAATCGATCTTTCGATCCTCAAAGATATCCTCAATGATTTCTGGGAGCCGGTTTTCTTTAGTAAAGAGGGCGCTTTCGAAGATCTGAATATCACGGATCGTTATCGCTTCTTCTACTCAGCATCCGGTTGCTTCATGATGATCTCTAACTGGTTTACCGAAGATTCCGTTAACCAGATTTCCGCAGAAGAGCTGGCCAATATGCTGACTAAGTTCTCCATGAACTGCTACAATTTCGAATACGAAGAATGACCTATTGGAAAGGAGACGGATTCATCCGTCTCCTTTTTTCACATTTAAACACCTGTCTTTCTATGCTCGACAATACGAAGAAAGACAGGTGTTTTCATCAATATTCCAGTTTCTGAAGTTCCAGAATCGCTAAAATATAAATCTGAAGCGCTTCCATCAGATCATAGATGGCAACTCCTTCGTTGGCGGAATGAATCCCGCCGACAAAGTCCGGGGATGGCCGGTCATGGTGTTCCGGTCCAAAGGACACCGCATAGGGGAAGTTTCTGGCATACGTTCCTCCTCCAATGGTAAACGGTTCCTTATCCTCTCCTGTGACTTCATTGTATGCCTGAATGCAGACTTGAACAGGATCACTGTCCGCCTCCATATAGAACGGCTCTTCGATGTTATTGACTTCCAGAATAGCATCGTCTCCGCAGGCATCCATGAGCTTTTCTGTGATCTCGGCACTGCTGATCTCTTCCGGATACCGGCAGTCAATGGTCTGCCACAGGAATCCGTCCTCCATTCCGGCCGTACCGCCGATGATGGTCAGCTTTCCGAAACGGTCATCTTCTGCATCCAGATCCAGTTCTTTTCCATGATAATCCTCGTGAAGATCCCGAAGGACACGCAGAAAAGCCTCTTCGCTGTCGGATACGATATTGCTGTCCAGCAGATAGTTTGCCAGCACACCAATGGCGTTCCGGGTCCCTTCCGGCATGGAGGCATGCCCTGCAATACCATAGGCTTTGACCTTGACGCAGCCGGCCTCCTCTTCCAGACGGATATTATCCTTAGGCTGAAGTTCCTCGATACTGCATCGCAGCATCGCTTCTGCCCGGTCAGGCACGGCATTGGAAACCACGCCGCCTTTAAAATCCAGAATTGTGGAGCATGGATTTGCTGCTTTCATTTTCCCCTGGTAGATCCCCTTCTCCCCGTTGCATACGGGAAAGTCCGAGTCGGGAGAAAAAGCAAACAGAGGTGGATCCTCGTTGCGGAGATAGTACTCCACATCTTCCATTCCCGTCTCTTCCGCGGTTCCGAAAAGAGTCCGAACAGAGTAGCGGAGCGGGATATTCCGTTCTTTCAGGTATTTCAGTGCATACAGGCACAGCACGCTGGGGCCTTTGTCATCCAGGACACCTCGTCCCAGAATGTAATCGTCCTTTTCCACAAGGGTAAAGGGATCCGATTCCCATCCTTTTCCCGCCGGCACCACATCCAGATGGGTCACCGTGGCCAGATGCTTCTCCCCGCTCTCTCCGCGGAGCTCTGCCCAGCCGACCCGGTCATCACATACACCGGTGTCCATACCCATCTCTTCCGCCATCTGCAGCATGACATCCAGCACACGGCGGCACTCGGTTCCGAAGGGAGCGCCTTCTTCCGCTTCTCCCCTCACGCTGGGGACGGCAACGATCTTACCGATATCACGAATGATATTGTCCCGGTTCTCTTTTACAAATGCTTCTATATCGTGACGTTGGTCCGCGTCCATTTCTTTCCTCCGATATTAATAATATAATTTAACAATTGTAATATAGTATGGAACTCTGGAAAGTGCAATATTTTTCTCCTGCTATTATTGTAAACCAACCTCGTTAAGTGGTATAATTTGCAACATCTGTGGAATTGTGTATGAGGAGGCCCTCTCATGGAACTATCCATCGTCATCGAAAAAATGATGATCCTGGTCCTGATCATGCTGGTCGGCTTCATAGCACGAAAGGCAAAACTCACTGATGATGAAGCAAACCGGTATTTCAGCCGGCTTCTGATCAATGTTTTTCTGGTGTGCTCCATCCTGCGCTCCACCGTAAACGTGGATCCTGTGCTCTCCGGCAGGGAGATGCTTCTCCTCTTCGGACTGTTTGCGCTTGGATTCGGCATTTACTGGCTGATGGGTTACCTCACCGTCACGGTCTTTCCCATGAAGAAGGACCGGGGGATCACCATCCTTCTGATGGTATTCATCAACACGGTATTTCTTGGCTTTCCCATCATCGAAGGGCTCTACGGGAGTGAAGCCATCTTTGCCGCCTCCCTTTCCACGATCATTTTTAACGTTTTGCTGTATACTGCTGGGGTGGCAACGCTGACCCGGGATTCCCGGGGAAGCTTTTCCTTCCGGGAGCTGCTCAATGCACCGGTGGTAGCGGTCCTTATCTCACTGATCCTGTTTTTTACCGGGATCCATGTCCCGGTGGTGATCGAGAAGACCATCTCCACCATCGCTGCCGGTACCGTTCCTCTGTCCATGCTTATCATTGGAACAAGTCTGGGCGGTATTTCATACAGGGAGATCTTCACCGACTGGCGTCCCTATGTCATCAGCGGGGTACGTCTTCTCGTCTGCCCCCTTCTCTGTGCATTCATCTTCCGTCATCTGACGGATAACGCCATGATGCTGGGGGTACTGGTGATCCTTTCGGCATGTCCTCCGGCAGTGATGCTGACGCCTTTCTGCATCGATTACGGACAGGATGCCACGCTGGCCAGCAAGACCATCTGTATCGCCACGGTCCTCAGTATGATCACCATTCCTCTGGTACTGTGGATCGCTCTATAATACTTTAGATCTGGAGACTGACGATTTGGAAAAATGGAAAGAACGAAACTATGGAGTTGACCTTCTGCGTGTACTGGCTACTCTGTTCATAACGATCCTCCATGTCATGGGGCACGGCGGAATCATCGATGCCGTTGAGGGCAAAGCCCAATATAATGTCATCTGGTTTCTGGAGATCCTGTGCTTCTGCGCGGTAGACTGCTATGGCGTCATCAGCGGATATGTGGGCTACGGTCACAAACACCGTCCCTCCCGTTATCTCACCCTTTGGCTGGAAGTGGTCTTCTACTGCCTGCTGATGACCATCGTCGTCTACAACTGGCAGCCGAGCTATGTGTCTCACACCCGCGTCGTACACAGCTTCTTCCCCGTGACTTTCAATGCCTACTGGTACTTCACCGCCTATACCGGCGTCTTTCTTCTGATGCCCTATATGAACCGGGTAGTGGACTCCTTTACGGAGAAGGATGCCGTCAAACTGTTTTTAGGTGTATTCCTGCTGTTTTCCCTGTATAATACGCTGGCAATCAAAAACAGTCTGTCTGATCCGTTCCGTCTCGCCGGCGGTTACACCTTTATGTGGCTTTGTGCCCTCTACATGGTGGGTGCGGTGATCCGGAAGTTTGACGTATGCAAGATCATCCATCCCCTGGTTCGCTGGGGCGTGTTCCTTCTGGCACTGCTTTTTACCTGGCTGTGGAAGACACAGTTCTATTATGGGAAAGACTGGGATATCAGCGGAATGTTCATCTCCTACACATCTCCCACCATTTTCCTGATGGCAACGGCTCTTCTCCTGTTCTTTGGCAAGTGCCGTTTGCACAAGGTTGGCACATTCATCGTCAAAGTGGTGGCTCCCACCACCTTCGGTGTATATCTGCTGCAGGATCAGAACTACGTCCGCACCTACTTCCTCTCCCGGCGGTATGAAGAGATCGCCGCCATGAGCCCCGGAATCATCCCGCTGCGGGTCACTGGCATAGCCATCAGCATCTACGTTGTGGGAATCGCCGTGGACTGGGTCCGGATCTTCCTCTTCCGCTTCCTGACGGTAAAGAAGCTTCGGAACTGGATCGATCATCTGTTCGACTAACACTTTTTATATGCTAAAAAACAGCACTGGTGGAATGTGATAATCACAATTCCACCAGTGCTGTTTTGCATGATTTCGGATCAGACCGGAGAGCCGTTGACCCGCCAGAGGAAGGTCACGACCTGCGCTCTGGTGCAGGGTGCGTCCGGAGAGAATACTCCGTCGCCGGTGCCGGCAGTGATCCCCTGCCGAACCGCCCACTGTACCGGGCTGTAGTAATAGGCATTGTTGGGCACATCCCGGAAGGAGTTTCCGCCAAATCCCGCCCAGGGTTTTCCCACTGCATTATACATGAAGGTGACGATCTGTCCCCGCGTGCAGGGATCATTGGGTGAGAAGAGATAACTCGCTGTTCCGGAAGTCACGTTGTTCTCAAGGGCCCACAGGACCGCTTTGTAATAGTACTGATCTCCTTTGACATCCGTAAAGGGATTGTTGGTCGCCTTTGGCTCCGGAGAGGATACAGCACGCCAGATCATGGTCACTGCCTGTGCCCGGGTGATGGTCGCGTCCGGGGAAAAGGTATTCCCGGAGGTTCCGGAAGTGATTCCGTTTCCTACCGCCCACTTAACAGGGTTGGCATAATACGCATTAGCTGCCACATCCCGGAAGTTGCCCACTCGGGAAACGGAGGTGGGATCCATGGCATTATAGCCGCTGCCCAGCGCCGCCAGCACCTGGTCGGCGATATAGCGGTGACCGTTTTTGTTGCAGTGCATCTTCAGATTGAATTCATCCAGCAGCTCCTGCTGTGCATTGCGGGACAGATAGCCGGACAGCGAATCATTAAACGGAGTGATCTCCGCATTGGAAGCATCGGCAAACCGGTAATCATAAGCACTGTTATTGGCATAGCCGTTCAGATTTCGGATCAGGTCATTAAACTGATTGACGATTCCGTCCGTAGCCGCACCCAGTGTGGCGTCCGAGCCCTCATTGATCCGGAGATAGCGGAAGGGATTATACAGTCCCACTGCCACCACAGTGCATTCGGGATTGAGTTCATAGACCTTCTGAATGAGTTTCGGATACGTCTCCGAAAAAATCTGATACGCTTCCTGATAAGCAGATGCCACCGCTGATACTGCCGTCAGGGGATTCGTCAGGGCACCGAGACGCTGCGTTACGGCATAGACCACGTCGTTGCTTCCCAGTTCCACCGTCACCAGTTTTGCGCTACGCACGGATTCCGCAGCCGTCTGATACATGTCATTCAGCTCCCACTCTGTCATGCCACAGTCATTATAGGACATAACCTGATTGGAAAGGGCGTTTCCGCTCATCTGATTGTCATAGTCACTTCCCTTTCCGGAGAGGACGCGAAGCATCTCCACGGTACGGAAGGAGCAGCGGGCCAGATTATGATAATAGCGGGTATTCGTCACGCCCACCGCATTGGCCACCAGCGTAGGAAACGCATCGGGAGGCATACCGCCTACCGGCCGCTTATACAGGATATACTGTCCGTTTCCGTTGGGCTGAAGATTATTCCGACCCCAGCTGTTATTCTCCTCCAGACCAAATCCGAAGGAGATGCTGTCACCCAACACCGTATATCCTACTTTACCGTCTGCATGTACCGATGCTGCCGGCAGAAGCGCCACAACCAGTACCAGACACAGCAGGATGCTGATCCATTGTCTTTTTATCATTCTGTTTCACTCCAAAATTGAGTATTATCCTTGGGGGGATTGTATCATTGTAGCGGAAAAAACGGCATTTCGGAAGGGATTTTGTTACTAATTTGTTATTTTCGTCGATTCGACAAATTTCATCAAAATCTTTCTCTCTTTTTCTGCTTCTCCTGTGAAATAATTGGAAATACCAAAGAATTGCCACGATATCCTTTTCCCGGTTTTCCGGATGTGGTATATTCGGTTTTAAGAAAACAAAATGACAGAGTGAGTGATGAAACATGAATGAATCCAATGTGCTGACCCCGAAACAGATTGCAGAAAAGACCTCGGACAATGCCGTCACAAAAGCCGGACTGTCCTTTATGACCATGCTCCTTCTGGGCATCGCTGCCGGCGCCTACATC
>CAJOQP010000160.1 GCA_905236515.1 uncultured Oscillospiraceae bacterium
CCGGAATCTTCGGATGGGACGGCGGAACCATGAAATATCTCATAAGTATCAACTCTTTTGCCGTCGTGGTGATCTGTCTGCTGAAAAGCACTGTCGCCGGATGGGCTTCCGGCGCTGTCTATAAGCTCCTGGCTCGTAAGAGCATCCTACTTGGGGTCATCGCCGAAGGGATCGTATGTCCCATAGTGAATACCGGTCTGTTTATTCTGCTCATGAGCCTCTTTTTCCGAAGCACGCTGGAAGTATGGGCCGGTGGAAGCACAGTGATGCATTATCTTGTATTTTCTCTGACCGGTGTCAATTTCCTGATTGAACTTCTGGTCAATCTTGCCCTTGCTTCTTTCATTACCCGTATCCTCAAATCCGGTATTAAAAAGCTTCGAGTTGAAAAACAATGATTCTGAAGAGCAATCAGGCCATCTGTCTTATTTGGACAGATGGCCTGATTTTTTATCAACAGCAGAGGAAGAAATTACCTCCCCCGCATAGAGAACAGCAAACACTGGCAAGGCACAAGCTGGTGCACAGCCGGTCGCTGGAAGGCATGGACATATCATTTCCTGTTGTGTAGCTCTGATAATACACTCCATTCTGCTGAAGCATTGCATAAAGCTGCTGATAGGAACTGTTGTTCGGTTCCATCTCCGCCGCAATACGAGCATGCTCCAATGCCTGGATCCGGTTCCCAAGTCTGGAATTGGCCACTGAAGAGAGATAATACCAGCGTCCCGTCCGCTCCCCGGATGGCACTCCAGACAGAGCATTGAGAGCTTCCTGATAATGAGCTGCTACAATAAAGTGATATGCCGCCTGATACTCGGAACGCTCCTGCGTCTGCTGGTAAGCCTGTTGATAGGAACCTCCGAACGGATTCCAGTTTTGTGACCAGCTGTATTGGTTGTACCCGGCGCTGGAATAACCGCCGCTCCCCTGAGAATAGTAATTTGCCGTTCCGTCTTTGATGGCGTCGTAAGCGGCGTTGATCTGATTCATTTTCTCTGCAGCATTGGGATCATCGGGATTACGGTCCGGATGATATTTCTTTGCAAGATTCCTGTATGCAGTTTTGATCTCTTCATCAGAGGCATCTCTCGACACTCCGAGGATGGTATAGGGATCCTGATCCATTCGTTTATTCGCCTTTCTCGGATTCCTTGGAATCCGGATAGAATTTGCGCATGTATTCCGACCACACGCCGGAACAGAGAATATTCTTTATGATCTGAACATCGTCCACAATAGGCAGTTTATCAAAATAATAGACGGTCTCTCCAAGAAGCATTTCCAGAAAATCCCGGTAGTGGTTGTCTTTGGCATCCGGAAGATCTTTCAGCGGATTATAATTCCCGGTCTTCCTGTCTTTCTCCAGGTCCACTACCGCATCCATCATATAGATGAATCGACCAAGGGACGCCCCCATCTTACGAAGGGTGTCTGACCAGTGGTCCTCCCGATAGACAAAGATCTCCGCCATGATATCTCCAAACAGTCCCGCGGCCTTATCCGGGTCCTGCACATCCTGTATCTCCATAAAGGACAGCTTTGCCATACGGTCTTCCAGCACTTCGCTCTGGCGCGGATACTGCTGCATGATACGCCGATAGTGCTGTTTGAAAGGCAGGGATGCCCACAGCTTCAGTGGGTTGCAGTCATCGTTCCAGTCATCCATCAGTTTCTGGTATCCCAGAAGCACTGTCATATCTGCAGCGTAGGATGTGATCTCGCTCTGCCACCATGACTGCTGCTTAAACGGATGTATGATACAGGGGCCATTCCCCTCTCGTTCCTCTTTCTCATAAAGAGCCTGCAGCAGCAGAGTCAGGAAGGTAAGATCAAAGGTAAGCATCAGACGGGACATATTACCGCTTCGCTCCTTAAGGGAGTGACACAGTCCGCAGTAGCACTGCCGGTATCGCAGCAGATCCTCCTCACTGAGGTCGGACTGATTGATGATCACATATCCAAACATCAGGTCTTACCCTGAAATGAGTTTCCGCATTTCTTGCATACAATATTGATCTTCCCTTTTCCCCTTGGGACACGCAATGGCGTACGGCAGGCAGGACAACGGAAAAACTTGTAGTCCTTTCTCTGTGTCCACCGTTCCTTCATCAGCCGGAAATGCGAAGTCACTTTGTATTTGGCCTCCATGAACTTATGGTTCTCTTTTCGCCGCTTGGGGAAATTCCTGGACAGCATACGAACATACACCATTACAAGACCGATCAGTGACAGCCAGAAAATAAGCGTCGTAAGCAGCGGCGGCAGCCAGCGGGACAGTATGAAGTTGATGACAATTAAAACGAGGACCACAATCGACAAAAATCGGTTGAGCGGATCATTACCGTATCGTCCTGCCATAAACTGGTTCAATCTATTTCTCATGAAACAGTACTCCAAACTGTAAATAATATCAATGTAAATTTTACCATAGTTTCCGTGCAATAAATAAACAAAGTATGAATCTTTCCGCCATTTCAAAATCCATGTAAAACAAGAACCCTCTCGCAACAGTGCGAAAGGGTTCTTCCATTTTTCAACTCGGTCAGTAAATCACAATCGTGGTGTTATACGGCAGTCGGTTCATAAACTGTGCATCGGGATCTTTCATACGGACACATCCGTGAGAAACGGGACGGCCCATGGTGTGATCGTAGGCGCCGCCGCTGTTGGTGTTGAGCCATGAGTGAAACGCATATCCGTTATAGAATCCGGTAACCGGCCCGCACCAGTATCCGTTATACTGCCATCGGGACTGCTTATAGGAGATCTTATAGGTCCCCGGCGGAGTCGGTGTGGAATAGGCGCCGGTGGCACAAGGAAACACCTTATCCAATTTCCAGTTGCCGGCACTTCCAGTGAAGACATTGACCTTCTGGCAGGCGAGACTGACCCAGACCAGATAGTTGGTGGAGCTGGAATAGTTCCGGCTGTTTACCCACAGGACCTTGTCGTCATTGTCAAAATCCGATGGGAGCGTATAGTTGCCGCTTCCTGTGCGGATCGCGCCGGTGGAAACCCAACCTTTGTAGCCGTTGGGAAGCAGTACTTTAACCGTGGAAGTATTCACCGGAGTCAGGCAGGTTACTTTCATTCCCTTCTGAATCTCGCAGAGCCAGCCGGTAAGATTGCTTTCCTTATAAGCGTTGCCGTTGGTGGTGATGGTCGCCTGATACTGATAGGACGTGATAGTATCGTTCACACGGGCGATATCTATTTTCCTGTAGTATTCTGCAGGATAGTTTTCCAGAACCACATCCGTGGATTTGGACATCACCTCAAACACACTGCCATCGCAGTATATGATTTCCAGTTCCGCATTAAGATGTGTATCCATGTTTTTTGAATACTCAACGGTCGGTGAACACACATAATTGTTGCCGTTGGAAACCGTGATTTGTCCTCCGAAGGGCTTTCCGTTTACATACCATTGCCCGGTGGCATCCCCTTCCGGAAGTCCGGAAACCTTGGCAGAAATATTCAGTGCCTGTCCCGCAGGCAGCGGAGACGGAGCATTCAGTTCTATGGTTGCATCCTCCAGCGGATGAACATCTTCCGGTGCGACTCTTCCGGAAACTCCCGGTGCGTTCACGGTGACATCCTTAACGGTGCCGGTTCCTTCGAATTTGGTATTCTTGCCGTTCACAACAGCTTTATTTACCGTCCCATTGACAATAACACGGTTCTCGCTGGAATAATCCGTAAGATAGAGGGTATCAACTGTCGTCTCTTTATCAATGATAACCGTGTTGTTTTTTCCGGCTATACCAAGTTTGGGAACATCGGTACTGATGGTAGCGCTCCGTCCGCTGCCGGTAACATCCACCGCACCAAATTCTCCGGAAACCACGTGGACATCTCCTCCGCCGGCTCCGATGATCAGAGCATCAGCCGATTCAAGCGCAATCTCCACATCTCCCTGCTGCTGAAGCAGTGAGACCGTATCGTATTTACCTTCTGCCTTCAGTTCCTTGAGTTCATAACTGTGAACAACATGACTGCCGTCTTCTCCCAGATCCACTTCCTCCGAAGTGCAGTCGTACAGCGTTCTGGTATCCAGGATCTTGTAGAGCATGGTCAAGAACTCAGCACGAGTCACATTTTTGCTGCCCATCAGATTGCCGTCGGCGCCGACCGCGATCTCATGATTGACAAAAGAAGCCGCAGCCTTTCGGTAGATAGCTGTGATCTTGTCCGTATCCTTGAAACTCTCCAGCCGGGACTCATCGGGATTGGCTTCCGTAATACCGAAAGCCGAACCGAGAATGACGAAAGCATCCTGACGGATAAGATTCTTGATCATGATAGCTCTGGAATAAGTAGCAATAAAGCCCAGGTACGTTGCTTTTTCAAGCTGGTTGTAATACCAGGCATCCGAGGGAATATCAGTCTTTCCGGAAAGATCCACGGATTTGGTGTTCTTAAACACCTGATTGAGGATCGTTGCAACCTGAGCACGGTTAATGACGCCGTTGGGGGCCAGACTTCCATCTTTCATACCCACGATATATCCGTCATTGAACGCGCGGATCATGGTCTCTTTTGCCCAATGTCCCTCGATATCCTTATGCTGCGGTTCGGCAGAAGCAAAGGACATCAATGAACAGGAAAAGACAAAAGCAAGTAAAAGGGATACTATCTTTTTATGTTTCATTCTTCCTTATCTCCAATCCCTTTATAATAGGACTTTTTCTGAATAATATTTTAACAGGCTCTGAATATCAATTCAATAAAATACTATCACCCCCTGGAAAACTTAAGGGAATATTGTTGAAAAAACAGGAAATGTACGTTATAATCACAAAGCAATCTGCCGGTGTGATGGAATTGGTAGACGTGCTTGACTCAAAATCAAGTGTCTTCGGACGTGCCGGTTCGAGTCCGGCCACCGG
>CAJOQP010000161.1 GCA_905236515.1 uncultured Oscillospiraceae bacterium
ATCTCGACGGCGAGAAGGTTTCGGCTGGCGTGTCTTACAAACGGCTTCGACTGCTGGAACATCCCAATAACCTACTATTTGAAAGGAGAGGCGGCTCCTCCCACGACTGAAGTCACGGGTGTCCGCCGCTATAGTTCATGATCAGGAACCGCTAAGGCAGTTCCTGATTTTTGTTTTCCCGGTCATCGGTGAGACATCCGTTCTCCAGACTGGGCAGGATGTAATTCTCCTTTGCATATTCCCAGATCCGTTGCGAGCCCTCACCGGTATGTTCATTCCGTTTCAGCACCTGGCTGACCTTCACCTGGTGCTCCGTCCAGGCCTTGCAGTCGGATGCCACATTGAGCATCATCGGCTGTATATTATCCATGGTATGCGCAAACCGAGCCTCCGGAGTCTTCCCTTCTTCGAATTCCTCAAACAGGCATTTCAGATACTCGCCCTGATCTTTGGGAAGCAGTCCGTACAGCCGGCGGGCAGCTTCGGCTTCCCGCTCCTGCTGGCTGAGCTTTCCCACCTCATCATAGGCATAGGTATCTCCGGCATCGATCTCCACGATATCGTGGATCAGGATCATGGTGACGGTCTTCAGTATGTCGATCTTTTCATTGGCATGCTCCGCCATGAGGATGGCCATCAGCGCCATGTGCCAGGCATGCTCTGCATCGTTTTCCTTCCGCTCTCCGTCGGAGAGCCAGGTCTGGCGGAAGATCTGTTTCTCCTTATCTGCCTCCAGGGCAAAGGCAAACTGCTGTTTCAGTCTCTCCTCCTCAATGCTCATCGCGATCCTCCCAGGATTTTTCGGGCCACCTGCCACAGAACAGTCGCCGCAGTCAGAGCACCGGCGCTTCCCAGAAGGAGCACTCCCATGCGTTTCCGCTGCATGGCACGTTCTACCCGATGGATGGCTTTTTCCCCGGTGGTCATTCCCAGTGCCAGGGACTCCTCATACAGTCCCAAAGCCTTCCTCATGTTCCTGGCTGTCCCGTATCCGCGTTCATACATGCTTGCCAGATTGAATTTTGCTTCTTTCAGTCCCTGCCGGGCCGCCTGTTCATAACATGCCACGGCCTTGACGGGATCCCGCTGGGTCCCGAATCCGTGCTCATACATATAACCCAGATTGTTCTGTCCCGCAGCGACTCCCATTTCCGCGCTTTTCTTGTAGTTTTCAAATGCCCGCAGAAGATTGACTTGTGTGCCGAAACCTTTTTCGTAGCAGTATCCCAGCTGGCAGACTGCTTCCGGAAGATCCTGTGCAGCCGCCTTTTCGATCAGTTCGAAAGCCTGGACCTGATCCCGCTTTCCTTCTGACCCGCTCATGAGCAGTTCTGCCCGGCGGAACTGTGCCTGTGCATGTCCGGCGTTGGCCGCAGTCTTGTAGTAGCTTCCCGCTTTTCTGCGGTTCATCTCCACACCCAGCCCCTGCTCGTACATCCGTCCAAGCTGATAGTTGGCGGCGGGATGTCCGGCTTTCGCCGCTTCGAAGATATATTCAAAGGCCCGTTTCAGATCCTTGTCCACATAGTCCCCGTCCAGATACATACATCCCAAGCTGTATTTGCTCTCCACATTGCCCCGGTCTGCCGCCTGGCGGTACAGCTGTACGGTTTTGTTCATGTCACGGGGAACGCCCTTTCCCATGGCATAGCACAGGGCAAGGGCATACTGCGCTTCCACGCACTCTTCCGAAGCTTGGAAATAAAGCTTTGCCGCTTCCTGCGGATCAGCATCCGTACCGATCCCGTTCTCCAGGCACATGCCCAGAAAATACATGGCCGTGCGGTTACCCAGTTCCGCGGATCTCCGAAAGAGTTCCACGGCCCGGCGGGCGCTTTTCGTCACACCGTTTCCATAGAAATACATGGCGCCAAGGCCGCACATGGCCTGCGGATCTCCTTCGTCTGCCGCCCGTTCATACAGTTTGGCGGCCTTTTCCAGATCCTTCACCACATACTTGCCTACTTCATGGAACTGGGCAAGCTTTACCATGGAAGGAACATGTCCCTTGTCCGCTGCCTGCTTGAAAAAGACGGACGCCCGCTTCCCGTTGGGACGGGAACCGATCCCCTGCTCATAAATGATGCCCAGCTTATACAGCGCATCAGGATGTCCAGCGCGGGATGCCACGGAGAAGCATCCGAATGCTTTCCGTTCGTTCTTCGGCGTTCCCTTCCCCTCGAAAAAGCACTCTCCCAGAAAATACAGGGCGCGGGGGAATCCGGTCTTCGCCGACTGCTCAAACTGGAGAAAAGCCTTGTGCTCGTCCTTCTCCACACCTTTTCCATTTAAATATAATAAGCCGTAAGCGCACAGTCCTTCCGGATCGCCGCTCTCCGCCGCTTTCTCATAGAGGACACGGGCGCGGTCCAGGTTCTGCTGGATGCCGTAACCGAATTCATAGCAGACTCCCAGCATGTAAAGACCTTTCGGGATGCGGTGTTCCGCGGCTTCCGTAAACAGCTCCGCTGCGCGCTCCAGGGACAGCGGCACGCCGACTCCCCGGTAGTACATAAGTCCGAGGTTCAGCATCGCCAGAGGATAGCCCGCGTCCGCAGCCTGCTGATACAGTTCCGCAGCATAGACCAGATCCTGCTGGACACCGTTGCCCACTTCATAACACATCCCCAGATAACACTGGCCCGGAGCGTATTCCAGCTCCGCCGACTGACGGTACAGCTCCGCGGCGCGCTTGAAGTCCCGGGGCACACCGATGGCGGCAGCATAACAGAGACCCAGCCAGTACCGGCCCGGTCCCGAATCTTCGGGGACTCTGGAGAACCATTCAAAGGCTTTCCTGTCATTCTTCTCAATACCGATGTTGCCGTAGAGATAGTTCAGTCCCATCTGGACCATGGCCTGAGGATCTCCCTCCTCCGCCAGTTCCAGCGTCGTCTGAAGCTCGTCCTTGGCTTCTCTCTGACGGTCGTTGGCATACTGAAGGAGTTCGGGGGCGAAATACACGACTTCATAGTCCTCCGGTCCGATCCCCTCTATTCGATTGGAGTTTTCATTTGCCATAATCTGGTTCCTTTTCCCGTGCTCCAACTTATTAATTCAATGTTACACTCTTGTGACTCGTCTTGCAACAATTCCAAGAGCAAAAAAAGATGGCATGAAGCCATCTTTTTCTGAATCTGTATGATCCCTCAGGTTCGGATATTCTGGTGGAACCGCATGAGAATAGTGGCAAGTTCCGACCGCATCACCGCTTCCCGCGGTGACAGCTGGGTCTCGCTGCGTCCGGAGATCAGACCGTGGCCCACTGCCCAGCGGAACGGAAGCACACCGTATCCGGAGATGTCTGCCTGATCGACGTAAGGTGCCAGGGAACCGCTTGCCTGGGAATCCCACTCATGCAGTCTTGCATACTGGTACATGATGGTCACCAGCTGTTGCCGGGACACCGCATCAAAAGGCTTGTACGTGCCGCCTACATGGCCGGTCACGATCTCATTTTCCGCTGCCCACTGAACGGCTTTGGTGAAGTACCGTCCCGCAGGCACATCACTGAATCTGTTGGTCCCTTTGGGTTCCGGCTTTCCTTCCATCGCCCACAGCGTGGTCACGACCATGGCACGGTTTACGTGGCTGCTAAGATCGAACATCGTTTCCGAGATGCCGGTCATCAGTCCATGCTCCACGCAGTATTCCACACCGGGCGTATACCATTTGTCGGGATAGACATCTTCATACCGTTCGGATACATCATCCTCCGGCAGATCTGCATCTTCTCCGGTGATCCGGATCGTCTGAGTGGCGCTCAGGTTACCGGCGCTGGCGGAGATGGTAACATTGCCGGCGGCACGGGCACTGACGCGGCCGTTCTTGTTGACGGTGGCAGAGGACGTCCGGGAAGATGTCCAGCTGGCGCCGGCAGTGAGCATGCAGTCCGGGATGTAGATCTCATGAGCATACCGCTCATGTCTTCCGGCATGGAGCACAACGGTAGGGACCAGAGTCTCTCTGGTTCCGGTCTCCATGGCGCTGATGGTATCATCATTGAAATACATCTCTTTCAGATAGGAAGGACGTACTTCCACTTTCTGTGTATAGTCTCCGCCAAGATCACTGAACTGCCGTTTGGCCTCCGAGGTCTCTGTCCGGCTGAGTTCCTGAACCATGCACATCACGGCACGGCCATAGTATTCCTTGCCGGAGGCGGTGACGATGGTTCCGTTGGAGATCTTGAACATGGCCGATCCCACGGAACGGTAGGACGGATTGATCAGGTGCGCATAGTGTGACACCGCCGTATCGTCCTGAGAATAGCCTCCGGAGATCCATCGGGCGATCTCGGAGCCGGCTGCCGCCGAAGTGCCGTTATATCCATAGAACAGTGCCGGCAGTTCGGTGAGATCCGCACCTTCCGCGTTGTCCACCCACGCCCAGCCGATGTCTTCCCGGCTGGTGTTGGTTCCATTGATGGTGATGGTGCCGCTGTTCTTACCGCTGGGACGGGTGATGCTCTCCTCCACGACACCTTCCGCAGAACGGAGCTGTGCCATATCTTCCAGGTCCGTATTCCACTCCAGCGGGACATAGTCCTCACTGGTCAGTGCGATTTCAGGATTCTCCGGGTTGGGGTAACCCTTGTCGCAGGCTTCCTTCCGCAGTGCGTTGAGCGTGTTCAGCAGTTCCTGTTTCTCGCTCTTTACTGCGGCAGATCCACGGAGCGTCACCAGCACGTTACCCTCGTCGGGAACCGTAACGTCCGCATCTCTGACGATATCCTCCGTCTCCTCTGCGCCTGCGATGGCTGCCAGTGATACCATCATGAGGATGGCCAGCAGAACAGCCGTCAGTCTCTGGAATTTCTTCTTTTGCATAAATTACCTCCGGGGGACTGAATCTATTGTCAATCGTATCAAAATAGGTTGATGCTGTTATTATACCATGCCAGTAACGTGATTCAAGAAACTTTCCGTTAACTATACCATAATATGGAAGAAAGCATTGACAAACCTGGGAGAAATCGATATATTCTTATCATCACGGGGGTGCTCCGATTAAGGCCGGAGCACCCCCGTTTCTTACAATCTATCTTACTACAGAAATGGGGGAGGATAAATGTCCAAAGAGCTCATCCGCCTGATCGACTGTTCCATGGCGTTTGACGATGAGATCGTTCTTGACAGTATTAACCTAAGCATCAAAAATGAAGAATTTCTCACTCTGCTCGGCCCGTCCGGCTGTGGCAAAACAACAACGCTTCGCATTATAGGAGGTTTCCTTCAGGCTACTTCCGGTGATGTCCTTTTCGATGGGGAACGAATCAACGATGTTCCGCCTTATCAGAGAAAAGTCAACACTGTTTTTCAGCGTTATGCTCTGTTTCCGCATCTGGACGTATATGAAAACGTCGCTTTCGGTCTTCGTCTGGCAAAACTGCCGGAACAGGAGATCGATGACCGCGTCACGGAAATGCTGGAGATTGTCAGTCTGAAGGGTTTTGAAAACCGCAGCATCTCCCAGCTGTCCGGAGGCCAGCAGCAGCGTGTTGCCATAGCCCGTGCGCTGGTCAACCGCCCGAAAGTCCTGTTGCTGGACGAACCTCTGGGCGCGCTGGATCTCCGTCTGCGAAAAGATATGCAGCAGGAGCTCAAGCGGATACAGCAGACACTGGGCATTACTTTTATATATGTAACTCATGATCAGGAAGAAGCCCTGTCCATGTCCGACACCGTTGTGGTCATGGACCGCGGCCGCATCCAGCAGATCGGCACGCCGGAAGACATCTACAACGAGCCGGAAAACGCATTCGTAGCCGACTTCATCGGGGAATCCAACATCCTTGACGGCATCATGCTGGAGGACTACGTCGTAAAGTTCTTCGGCCGCAAGTTCCGCTGCCTGGATTCCGGTTTTGAACCCAACGAACCGGTAGACGTCGTAGTACGTCCGGAAGACGTGGAGATCGTCTCTCCCGAAGAAGGCCAGCTCACCGGTACCGTCACGTCCGTGACCTTCATGGGTGTCCACTACGATACCATCGTGGATTTCCACGGGTTCAAGTGGCTGATCCAGACCACGGAACACCATAATGTGGATGAAGTCATCGGCATCCGTCTCGGCCCGGATGATATCCACATCATGCATCGAAGCGAATACTCCGGCATGTTCGGAGACTACAGCTCCTACTCCGAAGAATACGACGAGATGAACGATCCGGATCTGTATCCGGAGGATCTGTCGGATGAAAGCAGCGATTTGGAAGAGGATACTGCGGAGGAAGGGAGCGAGACATGATCCACACCAAACGTCTTGCCACTCCGTATATCGTGTGGATGGTGCTGTTTACGGTGGTGCCTCTTGGAATCGTGTTCTACTATGCCTTTACCGACTCCATCACCGGCCAGTTCACTCTGGAGAACATCGTTCGGATCCAGAGCTATATGCCCATCTTCATTAAATCCATATGGCTGGCTCTGATCTCGACTCTGGTGTGTCTCATCATCGGCTACCCGGTGGCCTATTACATCGCGCAGTGTCCTCCCAGCCGGCAGCGTCTGCTGTATCTGCTGGTGATGCTGCCCATGTGCATCAGTTTCCTGCTGCGCACCATGGCCTGGGTATCCCTTCTGGACGACACCGGCATCATCAACCGCTTTATTCAGGCAATGGGAATGAAACCTCTTCCGCTGATCCGCAATAACGGTGCAGTGGTTCTGGGTATGGTGTATAACTACCTTCCCTATATGATTCTGCCTCTGTACAGCGTCATTCTGAAGATCGACTCCCGTCTAATCGAGGCGGCACAGGATCTGGGGTGTAATTCTCCTCAGGTCTTTACCAAAGTGATCTTCCCGCTGTCCATGCCCGGTGTGATCTCCGGCTTTACCATGGTCTTTGTTCCGGCAGTCTCTACCTTCTATATTTCCCAGAAGCTCGGTTCTTCCGGAACGACCCTCATCGGTGACGTGATCGAGAGCCAGTTCAAAGCCGCCTACAATCCGAATCTCGGAGCGGCACTGTCTCTCATCCTCATGGTGCTGGTCTTCATCTGCATCGGCATCACCCGCCGGGTATCCGGCACGGAGGAGGTGGCCATGCCGTGAAGACATTCCAGAGATCTTTCACCTATCTTGTGCTGCTGTTCCTCTACATCCCCATGCTGGTTCTGGCAGTGGCCTCGTTCAATGCAGGCACCGACCCCGCCGTGTGGAAGGGGTTCACTCTTCACAATTATTCGGAGCTGTTCGCGGACGGAGTTCTGCTTCCCATGCTTCTCAACTCCGTGATCATCGCGGTCCTGTCCTCCCTTATCGCCACGGTGCTGGGCACCATGGCCTGCCTCGGGATGCATGATATGAAGCCTCGTCTCCGCAACATGTACATGACCGTGACCAACATTCCCATGACGAACCCGGACATCGTCACCGGTGTTTCCCTGGCATTGCTGTTTGCCTTTGCCGGAACCCTGCTGAAGATGAAATCGGTTCTGGGATTCACCACACTGCTCATCGCGCACGTTACTTTCAGTCTCCCCTACATCATCATGTCCGTCCTTCCGAAACTGTCGCAGATGGACCCGGATCTGCAGGAGGCTGCCATGGATCTGGGGTGCACGCCCCGTCAGGCATTTTTCAAAGTGGTGCTCCATGAGATCATGCCCGGAGTTATTTCCGGTGCACTGATGGCCTTCACCATGTCGCTGGATGACTTCGTCATCAGCTACTTCGTCTACGGTCCGAAGTTCGTGACCCTTCCGGTGGAGATCTACAACTACACGAAGAAACCGCTGCAGCCGAAGATCTATGCGCTCTTCACTCTTCTGTTCATGGTCATCCTTCTCGTCATGATCATTATGACCGTGCTGGAAGCCAAGGATGAGAAGCAGCAGTCTCAGCGGCGTATCGCCTTCCGCGGCAGAAGGAAACGGAAGGAGGTGGAGGGATGAAACGACTGTGCGCACTCCTGTTGTGTTCCGTACTTCTGATCTCCTCCATCCCCGTATCTGCCTCCGCAGCCGGCGGCAGCATCAACGTATATAACTGGGGCCAGTACATTTCCGACGGAAGCGACGGATACATCGATGTAAACAAGGCCTTTACGGAAAAAACAGGGATCCAAGTCAATTACATGACCTTCGACTCCAACGAGAGCATGTATACCAAACTGAAGACCGGCGGAAGCACGTATGACGTGATCATTCCTTCCGATTACATGATCGCAAAGCTCATTTCGGAAGGGATGCTGGAAAAACTGGATTATTCCAACATTCCCAATTACCGGTATATCGACAAGGCCTATCGGGATCAGGCCTATGACCCGAAAAACGAGTACTCCGTCCCCTATACATGGGGAACCGTCGGTGTCATCTACAACTCCAAGTATGTGGATGAAGAGGACGTGGGCTCCTGGGATCTTCTGTGGAATCCGAAATACAGCGGAAAAATCCTCATGTTCGACAACCCCCGCGACGCCTTTGCCATCGGCGAACTGAAGTTGGGGTATTCTCTGAACACAGAGGACAAGGATGATCTCCGAAACGCCTCCTACGAACTGATCCAGCAGAAGCCTCTGGTGCAGGCATATGTCATGGACCAGATCTTCGACAAGATGGAACGTGAAGAGGCCTGGATCGCCCCCTATTATGCCGGCGACTATCTCCTGATGGCAGAAGAAAATCCGGATCTGAAGTTTTTCTTCCCGGAAGAGGGATTCAACCTGTTCATCGATGCCTGCTGCATCCCCAAAGGATGTCAGAACAAGGAAGGTGCCGAGGCTTACATCAATTTCCTCTGCAGTCCGGAGATCTCGGGAGAGAACCTGGATTATCTCGGGTACTCCACTCCCATTTCCAAGGCCAAGGATTTCATGGATCCCGACATTTCCGCCAGTGACATCGCCTATCCCACGGAAGAGACACTGGCAAACGGACAAAGCTTCCTCAATCTCAGTGTGGAAGCCAACCATGAGATGGATGCACTGTGGCTTCAGGTGAAGACGCAGGGCGGTGTGGATTCCTACGCCGTATGGAGCATGATTGCCCTCGTCGTCCTTCTCATCGCCTATCTCATTTTCCGGCAGATTCGGAGAAAACGGCGCATCGC
>CAJOQP010000162.1 GCA_905236515.1 uncultured Oscillospiraceae bacterium
GGACGGTGAGGAACAGGAGACCCTGATCCGGCAGCGGCTCCGAAGTATTCTTCACACCATCCGGCCTCTGGATAATACCCAGGCGGAAATGGACTGGGCATTCGGTGAGGACAGTGACCGGTTCAAGGAGGAACTGGTACAGGAGATGATCGAACACAGCGATGACACCTCCCGAAGTGCTCACCCGGATCATCTGGTGGAAGCACTGGAGAAAAGCTCCTTCGGAAGACTTGCCCTCATGGATGAAGATGAGATCCTGGACCGTCTGGAGATGCGCCTGGATGAACTGGCGGGAAAGACCGGCCTGAGCCGGGAGACCATCGGAGAGGAACTGGAAAAGCGCCGGGATATCGTGGAACAGAAACTGGAAGACGTGGATCCCGGAGCACTGCGGAGACTGAAGGAGTACCGCAAGACCCATGGAGAAACACTTCGGAAACGGAACCGGGAAGCCTATCAGCAGATGATCCGGCGGCGTCAGGAACATCTGAAACGGCTGGAGCAGGATCATCCGGACCTGGCCCGGAAACTTCGGCAGATCATGGAGAACGGAAAGAACGGAGACGGTTCCGTCTGATTTCATCTTGCAGGATGGAAGAAGTCTTGCTATGATGTTGTGGAAAATTGAGAAAACAGAGAGGTACGAATCATGGCTGAATTTCGTTATGAGATCGTGGAAGAACTGGGCGTGATCTCCGAGAACCGCTCCGGCTGGACCCGGGAACTGAATCTGGTATCCTGGAACGGCGGAGAACCCAAGTATGATCTCCGGGACTGGGCTCCGGAGCATGAGAAGATGGGAAAAGGCATCTCCATGACCAAGGACGAAGTCTTTGAGCTTCTGCAGCTTCTGGAAGAGACGCTGGGAGACGAGGAGCCGGAATTCGATGATGATCCTTCCTTTGAGGAAGTCTGATCGAAAGAAACAAAAAGGAAGAGGACTGCGGATCAATACGATCGCGGTCCTCTTCCTTATTTATTTGCTGCCGGTCCCGGCATTACCGTTTTTTCGGGATCACCAGATCAAACAGTCCACCGAACAGTGTGACGAGAGCTCCCACTCCCATGAAGATGTATTTATTGACACCCTCGACCTTCTTCTCAATGACATAGGCAAAGCTTGCGATGCCCACAAGAAGGCAGAGGACTTTGATCACGATCTGCAATACGCCTTTCATAATTACCTCCATACTTACCAAAAGGGTCGGTTGTCATTCTTTGTTATTATTTTACGTCAGGGGCAAAAAATGTGTCAACGGAAAAGGAAGCGTTTTTCCCAAAACCGTGATTTTTTCCATTATATTCCGAAAAACTTGTGGAAAATCATGATTTTCCCCGGACACTTATTCCGTGGACGATGCGGCCGGGCAATGTCCGCTGGACCTGCATGGCGCCTTTGGGACAGAACTCCTGACAGCAGAAGCAGCGGATGCAGCGGTCCCGGGCAATACGGGGGAGCCGGTCTTCCATGGTGATAGCGTGGGCAGGGCACACCTGGCTGCATTTTCCGCATCCGATACACAGTCCTTTCCGAACTCCGGGACGGGTCGTCATGGTCATTTTCATCACAGAGCCTGTGACCCTGCCGACAAGCCCGGGAGAGGAGAACGTCAGATCCCTATGAGCGGCGCTGGTGTCGAAATCCGCCACACGGAACAGGTTTGGGGAATCTCCAAGAATGGTGACATCATCGCCGTTTTCCGGCCCCAGTCCCCGGGCGGCTGCCCGGCGCAATGTGGGGACCCGGTCGGCAGAGAGATTGATGATCCCGGCACACACCGCGTCCAGACTGTAGGGACTGCGGGAAGCCAGCACACATCCGATATGCCTGGGATGTCCGGCGGTGGGACCGTTGCCTTCCATGCCCTCCACGGCATCCACAAGATAGAGAGCCGGCCGGAAGTGCTCATTAAGATCGATGAGCATGTCCGCAAACCGGTCTTCCTGGGAAAACCGCATGTGACACTCGGATTTTGCCGTACCGGGAATGGTTCCGAACATGTTCTTTACCGAACAGGTCATCCCCATCATGGCATGGGTCTTCAGTTTGGAAAAGCAGATAATGGCATCCGCTTCCTCCAGCCAGGCGGTGTAGGGGAAAGTATGAAGCACGGCGGCATCGTGATCCACCGCATCCCGAACTTCGAAGTTGTCATTGAGTGTTCCGCCGACATCCTCCACCGCATGAAGTCCCGTGGCCTGATAGATGCCTTTCAGATACATGCTGCTGAACAGACCTCCGGGGCTGTCGCCCACCACTGGCCGGGCACCTTTTTCCGTGATAAGACGGCACAGTTCCCGCACCAGAGCGGGGTGTGTGGTAGCGGCCTCCTCCGGTCTTGCTGCAGCTACGAGATTGACTTTTATGGCAACGGTCATTCCGGGACGGACAAAATTCAGAGCATCCATCTGGCGCAGCACAAGTCCCAGAGACTGCCGCACCGTGGATTCTTCATAGTTGGCGCACGCCTGAATGCTGACGGGGAAGTAGGACATTTCACGTTCCTCCTGTGGACGGGATCGGGATAGTTCGAATAGCCAAAAAGATTGTCAAATATTTGATAAAGTTGTGAAAAAAACATATTGTTTCCCTTGCGGACAGTATAATATAATAGTTGCATTAAAGCTAGAAAGGAACAACGATTATGAGCACTGTTTCGGATTTAAAGCGTTTTACAGACGCACAGCAGAGCAGTTTTGCCACAGCGCTCTCTGAGATACAGAACGGAAAAAAACGCAGCCATTGGATGTGGTACATCTTTCCGCAGATCCACGGCCTCGGAGTAACACCTACTTCCCAGTACTATGCCATCCGGTCCCGGCAGGAAGCCAAGGACTTTTTGGCAGATCCGTATCTGGGTGGCAACCTCGTCAAGATTGCCAGCGCCCTGCTGGATCTGGATACCAACAACGCATCCCATGTCTTTGGATTCCCCGATGACCTGAAGCTGCGTTCTTCCATGACCCTGTTTGCTCAGGTCAGCGATTTTGATGTGTTCCAGAAAGTACTGGACAAATACTTTGACGGGAAGCCGGATGACCGGACCCTGTCCATCCTTGAAAAAGAATGAGTAAAAACTGAAATAAGGAGTATTGCCGCATTCTGAGGATGCGGCAATTTCCATCATCACCGTATCCGGGGAAGGGGACCGAATGACAGACAGAGAAAAGAAACCGATCCATCAGGCTGGACGAGCGTTTCGGCGGTCGGTAGGAGAGGGAATGAGAGAACACCGCAGTGCGTTCCTGGTACTCAGTTTTCTCCGTACCCTTGTCGTAATCAGTATGATCCGTCAGCTGATGCTGGACAACTATGAAGGATTCTTCTTATGTGTGCTGACGATGCTGCTGTTCTATATTCCATCCATCGTCAAGATGACATTCCATGTGGAGATCCCGGCGACGCTGGAGATCATCGTATTCTTCTTTATTTTTGCCAGTGAGGTACTGGGGGAGATCAATGCCTTTTTCGTGGTGATCCCTTTCTGGGATCTGATCCTTCATACCATCACCGGTTTTCTGGCGGCAGCGGTAGGATTCTCCCTGGTCACGGTCTTGAACAACAACCGTTCCCTGCAGTTTTCTTTGTCACCGCTGTTTCTGGCCATCGTGGGATTCTGCTTTTCCATGACCATCGGAGTGTTCTGGGAATTCTTCGAGTATGCCGGTGACTGGCTGCTTCATACGGATATGCAGAAGGATTCCGTAGTGCACGCCATCTATTCGGTGATGCTGGATTCCACAAGAAGCAATAAAGTCATTGCGGTGACTGGCATTCAGGATGTCCTTATCAACGGGGAGAGCCTGGGACTGGGCGGCTATCTGGATATCGGGCTGATCGATACCATGGGAGACCTGTTCGTTAATTTCGTCGGTGCGTTTACTTTTTCCGCCTACGGATATTTCTATTCCAAGTCCAAAGGGACAAAAAATGCCATGGTGAACCGATTGATGCTGACACCGCGGGAAGGATCGGAGATACCGAATCAGACGGATGAGATCTCGGAGGAAGACTATGAGAATTGAACGGGAAAAACTGCTGAAGATGGCACGGGACATGAGACCGGTCATGGCGGATCGGGAACGGGCCGGACACGCCAGAGAAAAAGGAGAGAAGGATTACGTCACGGAAGTGGATCTTCAGGTCCAGTCCAGGGTGACGGAACAGCTCCATGCCTGGTATCCGCAAGTACAGATGCTTGCAGAGGAAAAGGACAATGCCACGGTAGACACCCAAGGGGACTATTGGATCCTGGATCCTGTGGACGGCACATCCAACCTGATGCATGACTTTCATCACAGTGCTCTTTCTCTGGGATACTGTGAGGAGGGAGAGCTGGAATTCGGTATGATCTACAATCCCTTCACCGATGAATTGTTCTGGGCTCAGCGGGGAAAGGGCGCTTTCCTCAATGATGATCCTATTCATGTCAGCAATCGGAAGACGCTGGAGGAAAGCCTCATCCTTTTTGGGACCTGTCCCTATCACCGGGAGCGCTCGGCAGAGGATTTTGAGCTGTTCCGACGGGTGTTCCTGCGATCCCAGGATGTGCGCCGGCTGGGATCGGCAGCGCTGGATCTGGCCTACATCGCCTGTGGTCGTTCGGATCTGTTTTTTGAGCGGGATCTGAAACCCTGGGACTACGCCGCGGGACTGATTCTCGTGGAGGAAGCCGGCGGTACGGTGACCGATTACTGCCGGAAACGCCCAGATCTGCGGGGAAATTCCGATATCGTAGCCGGAAACGGAATCACGGAGCAGCTGTTCTTCCGTGATTTCGGAGACGCACTCTGAGATGCCAATGACGGAAGGACTCCTTCCGTCATTTTTGTTTACTTTGTTTTTTGGCAAAGGTATAATGAAAAAAACGAATCGGGAAAGAGGAGCCCTCAACATGCCAAACGCAGATACGCTTCCGGCCAACGGCCAACGAATCGAATATCTGGATTATCTCCGCGTCATCGCCACGGCGGCGGTGGTGCTCCTCCACATCTCCATCCAGGGATGGGGGGATGTGGACGTGCAGAGCGGACAGTGGATGGTCTACAACGTCTGGAACGGACTGGTGCGCTGGTGCGTGCCCGTTTTTGTCATGATCTCCGGAGCGCTGTTCCTCAATCCGAAAAAGAAGGTATCCGTATACCGCCTGTGGACAAGGAACATCCCACGGATTCTGACGGCCTTTCTTTTCTGGTCGGTGATCTATGCACTGTATCATCTGGCCACCCGTTCCGGATGGACGGGACACACTTTTGCCATGGCAGTGCTGACGGGAAACTATCATATGTGGTTTCTGTTCCTGATCGTGGGACTGTATCTCGTGACGCCTCTGATGCGTAAAATTTCCGCCGACCGGGGGATGCTGAACTATTTTCTGGTGCTGTCCCTGTTTTTCGGATTTCTGATCCCCACGCTGCGTCATCAGGTGATCCCATTCTCTGTGGCACTGGCGGAGAGCGATACCATCCACGCACTTTTGAAGGACTATGACTCCATGCGGATCTATCTGCCGCTGGGATATACCGGATACTTTGCCCTGGGCTATTATCTGTATAAACGGAATCTTACCCCCGGGGAGCGCATCGTCATCTATGTCCTGGGCGTAGCGGGATTTCTTCTCACCATCACCGGAACGGCAGTGCTGTCCCGGAATCTGGCGAAAGCCAACTCCGCCTGGTACGAATACGTATCGCTGAATGTGCTGCTTGAGAGCATGGCGGTGTTCGTGCTGGTCCGCTACTCCTCCCGCTACTGGAAGGAGAAAGCCCGGAATCTCCTGACTGCCATGGCAGACAAGACTTTCGGGATCTATCTGATCCATCTGCTGCTGGTGGAATTCCTGGCAGATATCATCGGACTGAAGTCCACGTTGTTTACACCGGTCCTGTCCGTGCCCCTGCTGGCAGCCCTGACCTTTGCGGTCAGCTACTTCGCTGCCAAGGGACTGAAACGGCTGGGACGGTTTTCCCGCTATATACTTTAAGAAGAGGTGCTGCAAACATGACGACTTATGAGCTCATCGCAAAAACAGCGGAAACGAAATACGCTCTGGCTTCCGCCGGGACCGAACAGAAGAACCGGGCGCTGCTTGCCATGGCTGATGCCATCGAGGCGGCGACGGAGGAGATCCTGGCATGCAACCGGGAGGATATCGAAGCTTCCCGCAGCAAGTATTCCGACGTGATGATCGACCGGCTCATGCTGGATCCGGATCGGATCCATGGCATGGCGGACGGTATCCGGCAGGTGGTGGATCTTCCGGATCCAGCCGGACAGATCCTGCGCACAGTGACCCGCCCCAACGGACTGGTGATCCAGAAAGTGTCCGCTCCCATGGGCGTCATCGCCATCATCTACGAGAGTCGTCCCAATGTCACCAGTGATGCGGCTGCCCTGTCCCTGAAAGCAGGCAGTGCCTGCGTCCTGCGCAGCGGAAAGGAAGCCTGGAAGACCTCCAATGCTATCGTAGAGGCCATGAAACAGGGACTGAAGGAAGCGGGACTTCCGGAGGACAGCATCAATCTCATTCAGGATACCAGCCGGGAGAGCGGAAAAGTTCTCATGACGGCAGAGGGACTGGTAGATCTGCTGATCCCTCGTGGAGGAAAAGGCCTGAAGAAGGCTATTGCTGAGCAGGCCACCGTTCCCACTATCCAGACCGGCGACGGTGTCTGCCACGTTTATGTGGATGCTACTGCCGATCAGGAGATGGCATTGAATATCATCGAAAACGCCAAGACCAGCCGCCCCAGCGTGTGCAACGCCGAGGAGCAGCTGCTGGTGCACCGTGATATCGCCGCGGAGTTTCTGCCGAAACTGTCTGCCCGCCTGCGGGATGACCGCAGTGCTCAGGGCGAGATCCCGGTGGAACTGCGCATCGATGAGGCCGCTGCAAAGTATATCGACGGCACCGCCGCCACGGAAGAAGACTTTGATAAAGAGTTTCTGGACTATATTCTGGGTGTCCGCGTGGTGGACTCCGTGGAAGAGGCCATCCGGAACATCGATCTGCACTCCACCCATCACAGTGAGTGCATCGTCTCGCAGGATCCCGCGTCCATCGATCTGTTTACTCTGAAGGTGGATGCCGCCGCCGTTTACGTCAATGCCTCCACCCGGTTTACCGACGGAGGAGAGTTCGGACTGGGCTGTGAAATGGGCATCTCCACCCAGAAACTGCACGCCCGGGGACCCATGGGTCTGGAGGAACTCTGCACCTACAAATACGTCATCCGAGGCAACGGACAGACCCGCTGATCTAACCCAAAACAAAGCGTTGACATCTAAAAAACTTTATGCTAGTATCACTTTAAACCATTGATGAAGAGCAAGTAAGCTCAGTAATCTTCTCCACAGAGAGCCGGGTCAGGTGAAAGCCGGCGGGAAGACCTGATGACTGAATGGACTTCGGAGGGCGACCCGATGCCGAGGGCGGAGGGGAGACGGAGCGTGAACTTCGTTACCAACATCGTGACATGATAGTGTCACTGAGAGGGCGTAAATATACGCCAAGCCGGGTGGTACCGCAGGAGAGATTAATACTCCTGTCCCAGCAGAACAAAAATCTGCGGGGACAGGAGTTTTTGTTTTCCCGCAAAAAGAGAAAGGAAGCGAATACCATGGCAGAAAAAATCCCTTACAAAATCTATTTGAGTGAAAACGAGATCCCGAAACAATGGTACAACGTCCGTGCGGACATGAAGAACAAACCGGCTCCGCTGCTCAATCCGGGCACGCTGGAACCGATGACGGCCGAAGAACTGGGAGCGGTATTCTGCGAGGAACTGGTGCAGCAGGAACTGGATAACGAAAACCCGTATATCGACATCCCTCAGGAGATTCAGGACTTCTACAAGATGTACCGACCGGCTCCGCTGGTGCGCGCCTACTGCCTGGAAGAGGCTCTGGGCACTCCCGCTAAGATCTACTACAAATTCGAAGGCAACAACCCCTCCGGAAGCCATAAGCTCAACTCCGCCATCGCTCAGGCCTATTATGCCAAAAAACAGGGCCTGAAGGGTGTCACTACCGAGACCGGCGCCGGCCAGTGGGGTACCGCCCTGTCCATGGCCTGTGCCTATCTGGGTCTGGACTGCAAGGTCTACATGGTCAAAGTCAGCTACGAGCAGAAGCCCTTCCGCCGGGAAGTGATGCGCACCTACGGCGCGGAAGTGACGCCGTCTCCCTCGAACACTACCGCTGTCGGACGTAAGATCCTGGAGGAAAATCCGGGAACCACCGGTTCTCTGGGCTGCGCCATCTCCGAAGCGGTGGAAGTGGCTACCAGCACACCCGGTTACCGATACGTACTGGGCAGCGTTCTGAACCAGGTGCTCCTGCACCAGTCGGTCATCGGCCTGGAAGCCAAGGCGGCACTGGATAAATACGGTGTCAAACCCGACATGATCATCGGCTGTGCCGGCGGCGGCTCCAATCTGGGCGGACTCATCTCCCCGTTCATGGGCGAGAAGCTCCGGGGCGAAGCGGACTACCAGATCATCGCCGTGGAACCGGCATCCTGCCCCAGCCTCACTCGGGGCAAGTATGCCTATGATTTCTGTGACACCGGCATGGTATGTCCTCTGGCCAAGATGTATACTCTGGGCAGCGGATTCATCCCGTCTCCCAACCACGCCGGCGGTCTGCGCTATCACGGCATGAGCCCGGTACTGTCCCAGCTGTACGATGACGGTCTCATGGAAGCCCGCGCCGTGGAACAGACCAGCGTGTTTGAAGCCGCGGAGATGTTTGCCCGGGTGGAAGGGATCCTTCCCGCACCGGAATCCAGCCACGCCATCCGTGTCGCTATCGACGAGGCGCTTAAATGCAAAGAGACCGGGGAAGAGAAGACCATTCTGTTCGGACTTACCGGTACCGGTTACTTCGATCTCGTGGCCTACCAGAAATACAACGACGGTGAGATGGATGACTACATCCCCACCGATGAAGATCTGGCCCGCGGCCTGAGCAAGCTTCCCAATGTGGATAAGTGAGTGAAAAATCGATACAAACTGTCAACTGCCGATCTTCGGATCGGCAGTTTTTTGATGGGAAAAGCAGAAAAAATGCCCAATAAATCCATTGGTTTTGGATAAAAAAGTGGGAAAATGCAGAAAATGGAAGAAAACAACTGTTAAAAAAAGAGCAACCCTTGAAGAAACTAACCGAAAAGCGTACTATGTATAAAAAATAATATGATAGGTATAAGAAAACCTTATGCCTAAGAAGTGAAGAATAGAAGGAGAGTTGTTAGTATGAGTGATCATCACAAGAGAGGATCCTTCGGCAGCAACATCGGATTCCTGATGGCCGCTGTCGGTTCCGCAGTGGGTCTTGGCAACATCTGGGGCTTCCCGTATAAGATGGGAAACAACGGAGGATTTGTCTTCCTGCTGGTGTACCTGATCCTTGCAGTATTTGTCGGTGTGTGCGTCATGATGGGCGAGATGGCCATCGGCCGAAAGACCCGTCAGGGTTCTGCCGGCGCCTACCGGGCGATCTCCCAGAAGTTCAGTTGGCTGGGATGGCTCGCCGTTATTGCCGGATTTGTCATCCTGTGCTTCTATCTGGTGCTGGGCGGAATGGTCCTGCGCTATGCAGTAGGTTATTTCCTTGCCATGTTCGGTGTGGATACCTTCGGTGATCCCGCATCGTTCTTCGGTTCCTTCCTTACCAACGGCTGGTCCATGGTGATCTTCTTTGCTCTGTTCGCCGTGATCAATGCCGCTATCGTTATGGGCGGTGTGGAAGGCGGCATCGAGCGCTTCAATAAGTTTGCTATGCCCGCACTGTTTTTCCTGCTGCTCATCGTTCTGATCTACGTGGCATGCCAGCCCGGTGCCGGTGAAGGCTACCGCTACATCTTCGGAGTGAACTTCGAGCCGCTGAAGACGGACTTCCTGGGCGTGGTGAAGACCGCAGCAGGACAGATGTTCTTCTCCCTGTCTCTGGGTATGGCCATCATGCTCACCTACGGTTCCTACCTTCCCACGGAAGAGAATATTCAGAAAGATACCCTGATCATCGTGATCTTCGATACCCTGATCGCCATCATGGCCGGTATGGTGGTCCTTCCCGCATGCTCCGCATTCGGTCTGGACTACGGCGCAGGCCCCGGTCTGCTGTTCTCCACCATGCAGATGGTTTTCTATAACATGGGCGGCTTCATCGGAAACCTCATGGGCTTCCTGTTCTACTTCCTGGTATTCCTGGCGGCCCTCTCCTCCTCCATCTCCATTATGGAAGGAACTGTCGCCACCCGCGTGGACAAGAACTTCAAGCAGAATAAGGGCGGCAAGTCCGGCGGCCGGAGAAGAGCTGCTCTGCTCATCACCCTTGCAGCACTGGTCCTGGGTCTTCCGGTAGCACTGGACGGACTGGGAAGCGGCGTCGCCGGCGGTGCTCTGGTGGATGCACCGGCTACGATCCTGAACATTGCCGTTCACGGATGGAACGACTGCTGGCTGGATCTTTACGATATGATCTCCGAAGGTATCCTCATGCCTCTTGGATCTCTGATCATGGCCCTGTGCATCGGCTGGGGCTGGGGCACGGATATGATCCTGGATGAATGCGCCAAGTGCGGTGCAAAACCCTGGGGACGCAAGTTCTTCGAGCTCTGCTACAAAGTCATCACTCCGATTGGAATGCTCATCGTCCTGTACGGACAGATCATGAGCTTCTTCGGATGATCAAGGGGATAATACAATAGAAAGAAAATGCCTTCCGGCGAAAACCGGAAGGCATTTTCTTTCGTGTCGATGTGACATCAACCGGATCAGCGGTTGTTGTATTTCTCGATGGCATCGGCCAGCAGTTCCATGGCGCGGGCGATGTCTTCCCGTTTCAGAACGTAGGCCATACGGATCTCGTTGACGCCGGAACCCGGAGTGGCATAGAAGCCGGCAGCGGGGGCGAACATCACGGTCTCACCGTTGTTGTTGTACTCTTTCAGCAGCCAGGTCTGGAAGCTCTCGGCGTTGTCCACCGGAAGCTTGGCCATGCAGTAGAAAGCTCCCTTCGGGTTGGAGTAGATGACTCCGGGGATCTTGGACAGGCCTTCCACCATGGTATCACGGCGTGCCTTGTATTCTTTGCGGACGGCATCGAAGTACTCCGGTCCCACGTTGTACAGAGCAGCGGAGCCGATCTGGTCGATGGTGGGAGTGGACAGACGTCCCTGAGCATATTTCATGACGTTCTGCATCAGCTCTTTGTTGCGGCTGAGCAGGCAGCCGATACGGGCGCCGCATGCGGAGAACCGTTTGGAGACGGAGTCGATGACGATGGCGTTCTCTTCCAGTCCTTCCAGCTGAAGGATGCTCTGCAGAGGCTCGTTTTCATAGACGAACTCACGGTAAACTTCGTCGCCGATGACGAACAGGTCATGCTCTTTGGCGATCTGGCAGACCAGTTCCATCTCTTCCCTGGTGAGAACGGTGCCGGTGGGGTTGCCGGGGTTCGTGAACATGATGGCGCGGGTATGCTCATTGATCAGCGGCTCGATCTTTTCGCGGGATGCGAACTTGTAGCCTTCCTCCGGAGTGCAGGGGATGGGACGGATGGAACCGCCGGTGAGGTTTACGAAGGTATTGTAGTTGGTGTAGAAAGGTTCCGGAATGATGATCTCATCACCATTATCCAGGATGCATGACAGAGCCATCATCAGAGCCTCGCTGCCCGCAGTGGTGATCTGAATCTCACCCTTTTCCAGAGGAACACCGATCTTTTTGTAGTAGTTCTGGACAGCGTCGATCATGACGGGAAGTCCCTGAGAGGGAGCATACTCCAGAACGGGATCGTTGATGGCGCGGATGGCATCCATCATCTCTTTCGGAGTCTCGATGTCCGGCTGACCGATGTTCAGATGGTAGATCTTGATTCCCTTGGCCTTTGCCTCGTTGGCCAGAGGACCAAACTTACGGATCGGTGACAATCCGCACTTTTCAATTTTACTGGAAAATTTCATGTTGTGTCTCCTTACTTTCCAATGTATTTGTTTTTCAATAGTTCGTTGTCACTAGCTATTTTCGACTAGATTATAATGGTTGCGGAGAACTTATGCAACCGTGATTTCCCGGATTCAGGAAGATTTCAGGGAAATCTTTCCTGTGAGAAACCGGGGAAAGACCGGAGAGAGTTCTTCTCCGGCAGCGGGAGCCAATCCGCGGGAAATCGCCGCGAATTCATTGATAATAAAGCGCTGCCGTGGTAAAATAATTTGTTAATTCAAATCGACACGACTCGAGGTATCTTATGGGTATTCAAGTATTTTTCGCCAGTCTGCTCTGCCGGTTCCTGAAGGCGGTAGCCAGGATCGCCCACCGCGGCGGTACTGCCATGCCCGGCCGGTACGCACTGAAACTGTGCCCGAACCTGCTCCAGGTGCTGGCAAGAGATGTGCACGTGGTGGCCATTACCGGAACCAACGGCAAGACCACTTCCTCCCGTATGGTGGAAGAAGCCTTTGAGGAAGCGGGACTGGATTATATCTCCAACCGCTCCGGCGCCAATCTGATTTCCGGGATCACCACGGAATTCGTGATGAATTCCAGTCTCACCGGGAAACCGAAAAAACACTACGCTGTCATCGAGTGTGATGAAGCAGCAGCGCGGAAAGTGTTTGGCCAGCTTCAGCCGGAGGCGGTACTCGTGACCAATCTGTTCCGTGACCAGCTGGACCGATACGGGGAAGTGACCCATACGCTGGGCAATATCCGTGAAGGACTGAAGGGCACACCGAAAAGCCTGCTGTGTCTGAATGCGGACTGTTCTCTGACCTCCTCACTGGCACTGGATCTTCCCAACACCTGTGTCTACTACGGGGTGAACGGGACGGCGGTTTCTGCAGGAGAGAAACCCAGTATTTCCGACGCCACCCACTGTATCCGGTGCAAAACGGAATATGAATATGATTACATGACCTATGCCCATCTGGGAGGCTACCGCTGTCCCAAGTGCGGATACCGCCGTCCGGATGCGGACGTGGCGGTCACTTCCATCGTCCGTCAGACCGCGGACAGCAGCGTCATCGACATGGACATCTTCGGCGAGAAGCGAACAGTCACAGTGAATCTTCCTGCTGTTTATAATATCTATAATGCAGCCGGTGCCATTACGGCGGCGGTAAAGATGGGGATCCCGCTGGATACGGCGGTGAATGCCCTGGGCCGCTTCAACTGCGGCTTCGGACGGATGGAGAAATTTGATCTGGGAGCCGGCGGGACCCGCATGATGCTGGTGAAGAACCCGGCAGGCTGCAACCAGGTGATCCAGTTCCTCCGTGAGATCGGAGAGGACTTCTCCCTCGTAGTGTGTCTCAATGACCGCAGCGCCGACGGTACCGATATCTCCTGGATCTGGGATGCGGAATTCGAGCATCTGGAATCCATCCGGGATCGGATCCGGAGCGTCTATGTCTCCGGAACCCGTGCCGGGGACATGCAGCTGCGCATGAAATATGCCGGTATCAATCCGGAGAAGATCATTCTGGAGACGGATTATGCCAAACTGGTGGATGCCATGGCCGGGCAGGAAGTGCCAGTGTTCATCATGCCCACCTACACCGCCATGCTGGATCTGCGGGAACACCTGATCCGCCGGTGCGGCGGCGCGGACTTCTGGGAATAAGGAGGGATATCGATGGAACTGAATATCTGTTATTTATATCCTGACGTTCTGAATCTGTACGGTGACGGCGGCAATATCATCTGCCTGCAGAGGCGTCTGCAGTGGCGTGGGATCAAGAGCAACGTCACCCGCGCCGGTATCGGGGACAAGGTGTCTCTGGCGGACTTCGATCTGATGTTCATCGGCGGCGGACAGGACTTTGAACAGGAGGTCCTGCTGGAGGATCTTCACCGGGGCAAGGCCTCTGAGATCCTGTCGGCAGTGGAGGACGGAAAGACATTCCTGACCATCTGCGGCGGATATCAGATGATGGGGAACTACTACGAGACCCACGAGGGTGTCCGGTGTGATTTCATCGGCGCGGTGGATCTGTATACCGTGGGTTCTCCAGTCCGTATGATCGGAAATTATAAGTACCGGTGTACCAACGACAACGGCGGCAGTCTGGTGGTGGGATTTGAAAACCACAGCGGAAAGACCTATCTCGGCAACGGAGTGTCTCCTCTGGGGACTGTGGAAGCGGGATACGGAAACAACGGAGAAGACGGCACGGAAGGCGTGCGGTATCAAAACGTATTCGGTACCTACAGCCATGGCCCGGTGCTTCCCAAAAATCCGGAATTCTGTGATTACATCCTGAAGACCGCACTGGAGCGCCGGTATGGCTCGGCACAGCTGGAGCCTCTTGGAGACCGGGAAGAAGCCTATGCCCATGACATTATGGCAAAACGGATAGGAGCAAAGTAACATGATTCGTTTCTATAACGGAAGGATCCTGCAGTTTGCAGGAGGTCTCCGGGTGACGGAGGACCGGGAAGTCTGGGTGGATGGAAATTCCATCTGCTATGTGGGACCTTCCCGGGAAGATATGCCGGACTTTGACCGGCAGATCGATCTGAAGGGGGATCTGCTGATGCCATCCTTCAAAAATGCTCACACCCACACCGCCATGACGTTTCTGCGTTCCCTGGCGGACGATCTTCCTCTGCAGGAATGGCTGACGCAGCAGGTGTTTCCGCGGGAAGCGAAGCTGACGCCGGAAATGATCTATGAGTTTACCCGCATCGGGATCATGGAATACCTGAGCAGCGGAATCACCGCCAGCTTTGATATGTATTTCAAGAACGATGCCTATACGAAGGCCAATATTGATTCCGGGTTTCGCACCGTGATCTGTGCCTCCATGAATAATTTCGACCCGGATCCCACCTATGTGGAGCAGGAGTACCTGAAGTTCAACGATCTCCATGAACTGATCTCCTATCAGCTGGGGATCCATGCGGAATATACTACCTCCCGGGAGCGGATGGAGTACATCTCCTCTCTGGTGCACAAGTACGAGGCCCCGTTCTTCTGCCACAATTCTGAGACGAGAAGCGAGGTGGACGGGTGTCTGGAACGGTACGGCATGACGCCTACAGAACTGTTCGAGGATCTGGGACTGCTGGATTACGGCGGAGGCGGATACCACTGTGTCTATTTCTCCGATCACGACATGGAGATCTTCAAGAAGAGAGGATGCTGGGTGGTGACGAATCCGTCCTCCAATGTGAAACTCGCCAGCGGTATCGCACCCATCAGCCGGTATCTGGATGAAGGGCTGAATCTGGCCATCGGTACGGACGGAGCAGCCAGCAACAACGCGCTGGATATGTTCCGGGAGATGTACCTCACTGCGGTGCTTCAGAAAGTATTGAACATGGATGCGGCGTCCTGCGATCCCCTGAAGGTGCTGGAGATGGCATGTGTCGGCGGAGCCAGGGCCATGGGACTCGCTGACTGTGATGATATCGCCGAAGGGAAAAAGGCGGATCTTATCGTCCTGGATCTGTCCCGGCCAAACATGCAGCCTATTCACAACATCCCGAAAAACATCGTCTATGCCGGATCCAAGGAAAATGTCCGGCTGACCATGGTCAACGGGGTGGTGCGTTACGAGGATGGCATCTTCCATATCGGGGAGGAGCCGGAAATGATCTACCGGAACGCACAGAACATGATCAAAGAGGTCCTTTAATGCAAACGATCGATCTACATACCCATTCCACCTTTTCCGACGGCAGCTGCACCCCCACTGAGATCCTGCGGAAAGCCTATGAGAAGGGTCTTGCTGCCCTGGCGGTGACGGATCACGACAATGTGGGCGGCGTGGCGGAGGCCATGAATGCCGGCGAGGAGATGGGCATCGAAGTGATCCCCGGAGTGGAGTTCGGCTCAGGATATCGTGGGAGGTCCATCCATCTGCTGGGATATATGTTTGACCCGGATGAAGAGAATCTGAGAGATACCATCGATTCCGTGCAGAATGCCCGGGTGGAGCGAAACGAAGTCATCGCCTCCCGGATGCGCGATGCCGGGATTCCGGTGACAGTGGAAGAACTGGAGAAAAAACACGGAACCACCAGCATCGGCAGGCCTCATTTTGCCCGCGTGTTCGTGGAACGGGGTCTGGCAGAATCGGTGCGGGATGCCTTTCAGAAATATCTCAATCCGGGACAGGATTTTTATTATCCCCGGACCTTTATCCCTCTGGATCAGGCGGCAGGTGTCATCCGCCATGCCGGCGGTGTACCGGTCCTGGCTCATCCTTTTCAGTACCGCTTTACGGAAGAGGAACGGCAGGAGTGGCTGAAGTACTGCCGCAGCATCGGCATTGAAGGCCTGGAATGCCGGTATTCTGGATACGACAGGGAACAGACGGACTATCTGGATGCCATGGCGGAAAAATACGGCTTCTGCCACACCGGCGGCAGCGATTTTCACGGCACCTATAAACCGGATATCGATCTCGGGACAGGAAAGGGCTCCCTGGCGGTTCCTTATCACTATCTGGAGGAGCTGAAACAGCGGAGGGAAGAGATACTCCGCCGATACTAGATATAATAAAGGAACAGAGCGAAGAGACTGATTTGATCACTCTTCGCTCTGTTCTTTTTAATCAATATATCAGAATACGTCTTCGTTGACTTCTTCCGGAGGTGCTTCCAGCATGGTGGGATCGGCCACGGCGGTCTTGAAAAACTTTACCGCGGAAGCCATGTAATGACCATCGCAGATACGCTCATCCAGGGTTAGGTTGAAGTCAATGTATTTGCGCTGCTCCACCGTGCCGGTGCGTGTTACTTCGTAGGCTTTCCGTTTGGCACCGAATGCCAGGAACACGGGAACGTTTCCGAAGTTGTAGATGTGATGGAACACCGGACGGATGCCCAGAGACCCCAGGTCGGTGATGACCATGGATCCGTGGAAGGGACTGACTTCCATCCATTCCTTCTTCAGCCATCCGAAATAGTCCAGGATCTTCAGGATTCCGATGACCAGACGGAAGATGGGACGTGGCAGCTTCTTGAGAGCGTTGGCAAAGGCCTCCGTATCGCTGTCGTCGGAATGTCCTTTCACTTCCGACAGAGAATCATTCATCTTGTGATAAACATCATAGATCGTGTCAGAGGGGTTGAAGTGCAGCTTGATGGTGGTCTCCGGAGCGCCCAGTTCCATGGTCTTCTTTACGGTCATGACCACTTCGATATCATTGCGGGCATAGTAATGGCGTCCGGAGATGAACCGGTTCATGGCGGGGTATTTGGCCACGGCACGGATGTATGCGGCAATGAGTATATGAAGGAAACCCATGCCCTTGTATCCGTTAACGCGCTGCTTGCGCAGCCAGCGGTCCGCCTCCGTGATCTCCACGTTTTCAGAGAAGAAGTTCAGAGCGTCATTGCGCTGCGCCATGACGTAGGGGATGAACAGTTCGAATCCGGAGAGACTGCGGAGCAGACGCCCGTCGCTGCGGTCGCCGGTCCTGCGGCGGTAATGTTTATAGGAAGTCTTCGGCATAATCATTCTCCTGTTGCGGTATCGTAAAATAGTTTCAAATATTTTAAGTAACGGTTTTACTATTATAGTACGCAGGGGAGGAAAAGGCAAGCAGGGAACCCGGAGATAACGGAAAAGAGTCTGAAAATCAGCAGATAAGTCAAAATATGTTGTTATGTAAATCAATACATTTGACCGACGGGAAACAGGGGAAGCGGATGGCATATTTTCACAGTTTCATAGGAGTCGTTTTGTGAGGAATAACGGAAAAATTGGAAGGGGAAAAGACCATTTTTCGTTAATAATTTATTAACGATTCCTTTGGTGTATTTGCTCAAACTTTATCAATGAAAAGTAATTGGATTTAGTTGATTTGGGTATTCTCTTTTGCTATATTTAATTTAATGTAAAATGAATTCCTTGCGTTTTCATTGATTTTATTTTTGCAGAAGTTTGATTTACGGGGGGAGGTGTGTCAATGTCATTTGAGGCGATATCGACGATTACTAAGGCAGAAGAGAATGCCAAGGTTTCCATTGAGAAAGCAGAAGCTAAGGCCAAGGAGCTGATCGCAGAGGCGGAGAAAGACGGGAAAGCAGCAGTAGACGCTGTTCGGGAAAAGGCAGCGGAAGAACTGAAGCAGTACCAGGTGGAAGCAGATGCCAAGGCGAAGTCCCAGGCTGATGAACTTTCCGCCTCAACAGAGAACATGAAAGCGTCGTTGCGAGCCCGCGCAGAAGAGCGCATTGACAACGCGGCAAAATTAGTCGTGGAAAGGATAGTGAGCAGCTAAATGGCCATTGCGAAAATGAAAAAACTGCGTTTGATGGTCGTTCGCTCACAGAAAGATGCGCTGCTGGATGAACTCCAGAGACTCAGCTGTGTCCAGGTCTTCGAACCGGATCAGGACGAGTTCTCGGAGCCGTCACTGACAGCCAGCGTCAAGAAAGAGGACGCTGATCTGACGCAGTACAAGACTCAGGAGGCCTCCGTACAGAGAGCCGTCGGAGTACTGAAGAAATACGCACCGGCTAAAGGCGGGCTGCTCTCGCCAAACAAGATCATCAGCCAGGATGATTTCTTCAGTGACGACACTTTGGAGGACGGCATCAAAGACGCCGCTACGATCAACTCGGACGAGGATCGGATCAAGCGGATCGCTGCAGAGGAAAGCAGACAGCATGCTCTCATTGAATCTCTGACACCTTGGAAAGACTTCGACGTTCCCATCGAGTGCACGGGAACGGAACGCACCTCTCTGCTCACCGGCATCCTGCCGGCAAAGGCGGATTTCGCGGAAGTTTCCGCCAAGGTCAATCAGATCACGGATGAGGCAGAACTGTTCAAGGTAGGCGAGGACAAGATCGCTACCTATGTTGCTTTGGTCTGCATGAAAGAGTATACCGAGCAGATCCAGGAACTGCTGCGTGGTGAAGGTTTCACCGCATCCAGCCTTTCCGATATGACCGGTACTCCCAGTGAGAACATCAAAGCTTCCGAGAAAGAGCTTCAGCTCCTCGGAGCGGAGAAGGAAAAACTCACGAAACTGCTTGCCGCGGAAGGTTCGAAGAGAGATTCTCTTCAGCTTACCCAGGACCGGCTGACCACCAAGATCAGCCGTGCCGAGTCAGAAGGCAAGATCTACGGAACGGATTCCACTGTATTCCTGGAAGGATGGCTCATCGAAGAGAAGGAGCCGGAATTCCTTGCCGTAGCGAACAAATACGACTGTGCGTATGAACTCGAGGAACCGAAGGAAGAGGAATATCCCGATGTTCCGGTCAAACTGAACAACAACGATTTCTCCACAGCCGGAAACATGATCACCAACATGTATGCGCTTCCTCAGTACGGAAGCGTGGATCCCAACCCGAGGATTGCACCGTTCTTCATCCTGTTTTACGGACTGATGCTCTGTGATATGGGTTACGGACTTCTGATGATCATCGCAGCATTACTGGTGCTGAAAAAACAGCGTCCCTCGAAGGAACGCGGAATGTACAGCGTGTCCCGCCTGATGCTCTATGCTGGCATCTCCACCTTCATCATGGGCGCTCTGACCGGAAGCTTCTTCTCCGATGCTCCGTATCAGATTGTTCACATGCTGAATCCGAACAGCACATGGCAGGGTCTGCCGGCACTGTTCTCACCCCTGAAGGACAGCGTTTACATCCTTGTAGGCGCCATGGTCCTGGGCCTGATCCAGCTGAACGTCGGTATGGCGATCAGTTTCAAGAAAAAGAAGAACCGCGGACAGATTCTGGATGCGATCCTGTATGAAGGTGCCCTGTGGGTCATCCTCATCGGTGCCGCTCTGGTCCTGACGAAGGTCTCCATCACCGCAGGCAAGATCGTGCTGATCATCGGTGTACTGATGCTGGTGTACGGCGCAGTGAAAGATGCCAAAGGCCTGGGAAAGATCACAGGTATCTTCGGCCTTGCCTACAATGAAGTGACCGGCTGGTTCGGCGATCTTCTTTCCTATTCCCGTATCATGGCATTGATGCTGGCCGGCAGCGTTATCGGCCAGGTGTTCAACACCATCGGTTCCATCACAGGGAATATCTTCTTGTTCATCATCATATTCCTGATAGGACACACGCTGAACTTCGGCCTGAACCTCCTTGGATGCTACGTCCATGACCTGAGACTTCAGTGCCTGGAGTACTTCAACAAGTTCTATGAGGACGGCGGAAAGAAATTTGCTCCGCTTGGAATCAATACTAAATACTACGACGTCATTAAATAATTAGTAGGAGGATACAAATATGGAATTCCTATTCGCACACACAGGCTTAGCAATTGGCCTTCTGGGCGCAGGTCTCGCAGCCTGCATGGCAGGTGCAGGTTCTGCACTCGGTACTGGTTACGCAGGTCAGGCAGGCGCCGGCCTCATCGCAGAAGATCCCGATAAGTTCGGTAAAGCAATGATCCTTCAGGTTATCCCTGGTACCCAGGGCCTGTACGGTCTGGTCGTATGGTTCTTCGCCATCATGCAGATGGGCGTTCTCAGCGGTGAAGCTGTGAACCTGAGCTTCGTTGACGGATGCAGATACTTTGCAGCCTGCATGCCCATGGCAATCGGCGGTCTGGTTTCCGCTGCTGCACAGGGTAAGGTCGCAGCCGCTTCCGTGAACCTGCTTGCAAAGAACGAAGAGCACTGGTCCAAGGGCATGATCCTCTGCATTACCGTTGAGTTCTACGCCATTTTGTCTTTGCTGGCTTCCTTCATGATGCTGGTTAATATCTGATCCAACTTGAATCTCAGATAAAATAAAGATAAAAGGCAGGACTTTGAAATGAAAGGTATTGAAAAAATATCCGCTCATATCGAAGCCGATGCAAAAGCTGCAGCACAGAGCGTGCTGGATGCAGCCGAGGCAAAGGTCAACCAGATCAAGGCAGACTATGACCAGAAGGTGAAGAGCGTCTATGAGACGAAGATCGCCGATGGCAAAAAGGATATCGACAGCAAGGTCGACAATGCCGCACGTCTGGGAAACATGGAAGCAAAGAAATCCGTCCTTGCCACCAAGCAGGAGATGGTTTCCAAGGCTTTTGACCGTGCCCAGGAGATGATCGTCGACTTGCCGGCAGAAGAGTATGAGGCATTCCTGACGAAACTCGTCGTGGAATCCGCCAATACCGGCAAGGAAGAAGTGGTCTTCAATGAGCGTGACAAAAAACATGCAAAGAAAGTAGTGGATGCTGCCAATAAGCAGCTCTCCGCAAACGGCATGGAAGGCGGCCTCACCGTCGCAGACAGAACCGCGGATATCGCCGGTGGCGTCCTTCTCAGTGAAGGCGGCATCGAAGTGAACTCTTCCCTGGAACTTCTGATGGACGTGTGCCGTTCCGAAATGTCTTCACAGGTTGCTGAAGTAATGTTCGGAGAATGAGCATTTAGCATTCCAACAACAGGAGGGAATAATTTGGCTAACAAAAAAGAAGATTATCTTTTTCTGTCGGCGATGCTAAGAGCTCGTGAGTCAAAAATGCTGAAGCGGTCCAAAGCGGAAGCGATGCTGGACGCCTCTTCCTTCGGGGAAGCGGCCCGCATGGTCGCCGACTGCGGATACAAAGATATGTCAGCGATGAACGCCAAAGAGATCGAGCAGGCGCTCAATGAGCATCGTGCCGAGGAGTTTGCAGAACTCGGCAGAATGGCTCCCAACGAGAGTGTCGTAGATCTGTTCCGTACGAAATACGATTACCACAACGTCAAGACCCTGCTGAAGGCAGAGGCTGAAAATGTGGATCGTTCCGATCTTCTCAATGATTCCGGAAGAATCCCCGTGGAGAAACTGACGGAAGCCATTCATGAGGATCAGCTCGTCGGCGTTCCTTCGATTCTGGGTGATGCCATCCGCGAGGCCAAGACGGTCCTCGCCCGCACCGGCAACCCGCAGCTGGCAGACTTCATCCTGGACCGTGCGTACTTCGAGGAACTGGACGGTTTCTCCAAGGAACTCAACAGCGAATTCCTCAAAGGATACGTACAGGTCATGATTGACTCGGCTAATCTACGCAGCGCCGTAAGAACATTGCGTATGCATAAAGACGCCGATTTCCTGAAAACCGCATTCGTCCCCGGCGGCAATGTGGATCAGGCACGTCTTCTGAACGTGACCTTCTCCGGCAACGGCGAAGGACTGGCACAGCTTTTCAACACCGGAACGCTGACCAAGGCCGCATCGCTGGGTGCAGCCGCAGCAGCCGGCGGGACCATGACCGAGTTCGAGCGCGCATGCGACGACGCAGTCACGGCCTATCTGAAAAAGTCCGGATTGGTCGCCTATGGCGAGGAACCCGTGATCACCTATCTGGCGGAGCTGGAAGGTGAGATCACCACCATCAGAATGATTCTGACCGGTCGGCTGGCGGGTATCGAACCGCAGGTCATCAAGGAAAGGTTGCGTGATCTTTATGCTTAAAATCGCTGTTATCGGCGGTCGCGAGACCGTCATGGGCTTCAAGGCTCTCGGCCTGGAGGCCTGCCCCGTTGAGAACCTCACCGAGGCAAAAGAGACTTTAAGAAAGCTCACCAGGGACTCGGATGATTATGCGATTATCTATATCGAGGAGAACCTCGCAGAGAATCTGACGGATGAGATCGATCGGTACAAGGATCTTCCCAAACCCGCCATCATCCTCATTCCCGGACGTGAGGGCAGCAATGGTCTCGGTATTAACGCACTGAACGCGGCTGTTGAACGTGCTATCGGCACCAACATCCTGGAAAATTAATTTTCCCGTTCCTTAATTTTATCCATAAAAAAAGGAAGGTATGTAAATGAGCGGAACTGTTACAAAAGTTTCGGGTCCGCTGGTCGTCGCGACCGGTATGGCTGACGCCAACATCTCTGACGTTGTCCGTGTCGGCAAACAGCGACTGATCGGTGAGATCCTTAATATGACTGGCGACTCAGCATCCATCCAGGTCTACGAAGAGACTTCGGGTCTCGGACCGGGAGCAGAAGTTGAGACAACTGGCATGCCTATGTCCGTTGAGCTTGGCCCAGGCATGTTAGATAATATTTACGACGGTATTCAGAGACCTCTGCCCGAGATCAAAAGACTCGCAGGTGATACCATCACCAGAGGTGTCGATGTACCGGCACTGAACAGAGAAAAGAAATGGGAGTTCACTCCCGTCGCCAAGGAAGGCGACAAAGTCGTGGCAGGCGACGTGCTTGGTACCGTTCAGGAGACCAGCACGATTCTGCACAAGATCATGGTGCCCAACGGAATCTCCGGCACTGTAAAGAGCATTTCCTCCGGTAGCTTCACCGTAGTGGAGACAGTTGCAGTTGTGGAAGATGAGGCAGGCGAAGCCCATGAGCTGACCATGATGCAGAAATGGCCGGTTCGTGTTGCCAGACCTTATGTCCAGAAATACAATCCCTCCCGTCCGATGAACTCCGGACAGAGAATCATCGATACCATGTTCCCCATCGCCAAAGGCGGTACCGCCGCAATCCCCGGACCCTTCGGTTCCGGTAAGACCGTGGTACAGCATCAGCTGGCAAAATGGTCCGACGTGGATATCGTGGTCTACATCGGCTGCGGCGAGCGCGGCAATGAGATGACCGACGTTCTGATGGAGTTCCCCGAACTGAAGGATCCCCGCAACGGCGAGCCCCTGATGAAACGTACCGTTCTTATCGCCAACACTTCTGATATGCCGGTTGCAGCCCGTGAGGCATCCATCTATACCGGTATCACCATCGCGGAGTACTTCCGTGATATGGGTTATGACGTGGCAATCCTTGCAGACTCCACTTCCCGCTGGGCCGAGGCTCTCCGTGAAATGTCCGGACGTCTGGAAGAGATGCCCGGTGAAGAAGGCTATCCCGCATACCTGGCATCCCGTATTGCACAGTTCTATGAAAGAGCTGGTGTGGTACAGTGCCTCGGTTCCGACGACCGTCAGGGTTCCGTCACCGCCATCGGTGCCGTATCTCCTCCGGGCGGCGACATCTCCGAGCCGGTATCTCAGGCGACCATGCGTATCGTCAAGGTCTTCTGGTCCCTGGATTCTTCTCTGGCATATGCCCGTCACTTCCCGGCCATCAACTGGCTGACATCCTACTCCCTGTACCTGGATACCCTGAGACCCTGGTATACCACCGAGTTCGGTCAGGAATACATGGAGAACCGTGAAAAAGCAATGCACATCCTTCAGGAAGAGAGCGAACTGAACGAGATCGTCCGACTGGTCGGTATCGATGCACTGTCTCCTTCGGACCGTCTGACCATGGAAACGGCAAAGAGCCTCCGTGAGGACTTCCTGCAGCAGAACGCCTTCTCCGATGATGATGCATATTCCTCCTATGGAAAACAGTTCAAGCTGCTTGATCTGATTCTGAGATACGACACCTACTGCCGTGACGCTCTGGACCGCGGTGCCGACATGAAAGCTATGTTCGCCATCGATGCCCGTGAGGAAATCGGTCGTGCAAAGGTCGCCGATCCCGAGAAGTATGCCGAGATCTACAATGAGATCGACATGAAGATGAAAGAGCAGATCCAAAAAGTCGTAGAGGAGAGTGCTGAAGAATGATTAAAGAGTATAAAACTATAAAAGAAATCGCCAGCCCTCTGATGATCGTAGATAACGTCAGCGGCGTTACCTATGACGAACTTGCTGAACTGGAACTTCCCAACGGCGAAGTCCGCCGCTGCAAAGTACTGGAAGTTGAAGGTGACAAGGCAGTCGTACAGCTGTTTGAGTCCGCACAGGGCATCAACCTGGCACAGTCCAAGGTCCGCTTCCTGGGACATCCTCTGGAGCTCGCAGTTTCCGAGGATATGCTCGGCCGTGTCTTCAACGGTATGGGCATTCCCATCGACGGCGGTCCCGAGATCCTGGCAGATGCACACATGGATATCAACGGTCTGCCCATGAACCCGGCAGCCCGTGCCTATCCCGCAGAGTTTATCCAGACCGGCGTTTCCGCCATCGATGGTCTGAACACTCTGGTACGTGGCCAGAAGCTTCCGATCTTCTCCGGCTCCGGTCTGCCTCACGCCGCTCTGGCAGCTCAGATCGCCCGTCAGGCAAAGGTTCTTGGCGATAACGAGAAATTCGCCGTCGTGTTCGCAGCCGTCGGTATCACGTTCGAAGAGTCTGAGTACTTCATCAACTCCTTCCGTGAGACCGGTGCTATCGACCGTACGGTCATCTTCTCCAACCTGGCAAATGACCCTGCAGTAGAACGTATCTCTACTCCGCGTATGGCACTGACTGCTGCAGAATACCTGGCCTTCGAGAAGGACATGCAGGTTCTGGTCATCATTACCGATATCACCAACTATGCAGAAGCTCTCCGTGAGGTCTCTGCAGCAAAGAAGGAAGTTCCCGGACGTCGTGGATATCCCGGCTACATGTACACGGACCTTGCGACCATGTACGAACGCGCCGGCCGTCGTCAGGGCAAGAATGGTTCCATCACCATGATCCCCATTCTGTCCATGCCCGAAGACGACAAGACCCACCCCATCCCGGACCTGACCGGATACATCACCGAGGGTCAGATCATTCTGTCCCGCGAACTGCACCGTAAAGGCATCGTTCCTCCCGTGGACGTTCTTCCGTCCCTGTCCCGTCTGAAAGACAAGGGTACCGGCGAAGGCAAGACCCGCGAAGACCATGCTCCTACCATGAACCAGCTGTTCGCAGCTTACTCCCGTGGCAAGGACGCAAAGGAACTGATGACCATCCTTGGTGAAGCAGCTCTGTCCGATGACGACAAACTGTTCGCAAAGTTTGCCGATGAATTCGAGCAGCGCTACGTCAGCCAGGGCAATGATACGGACCGCAGCATCTTCGAAACACTGGATCTCGGCTGGGATCTGCTCCGTATTCTGCCCAGAACTGAGCTGAAACGTATCAAGCCCGAAATGATCGCCAAATACATGGACGGTCAGGACGCCGCAAAAGCAGAGTAATCCCGCTTAAGACTTTTGATTTGGAGGTGATGCATTATGCCGAAAGGAACCATCACACCCACCCGAATGGTGCTCAATCAGCAGAAGGCACGTCTGAAAACGGCGAGAAAAGGCCACAAGCTGATGAAGGATAAATGCGACGAATTAATGCGTCAGTTCATGGACATCGTCCGGCAGAACAAGGAACTGCGTCTGAAAGTCGAAGAGGGAATGACTGCTGCGTTCAGCTCGCTGCAGGTGGCAAGTGCCATCATGTCTCCGGACATGCTGGAACAGGCGCTCCTGTATCCGAGACAGAGCGTGGAACTGGACGTCAAGTACAAGAACATCATGAGCGTCAACGTACCTCAGTACAGTTTCCGTACGAAAAACGACGACCCCAGTGAGATCTATCCTTACGGCTTCGCGCAGACTTCCGGTGAACTGGATGATGCGCTGGACAAACTGGCCCGCGTCTTCGAAGACATGCTGCAGCTGGCACAGGTGGAGAAATCCACGCAGCTGCTGGCACAGGAGATCGAGAAGACCAGACGTCGTGTCAATGCCTTGGAGTACGTCATGATTCCGGAATTTGAAGAGACGATCAAGTATATTCAGATGAAACTGGATGAAAACGAAAGCTCCACGAAGGTTCGACTCCTTAAGGTCAAAGATATGGTTCTTAAGGACTCTCACGATTTCGAGACATAATGAAATAAAACACCGCAGGGGAATCTCCTCTGCGGTGTTTTCAAGTCAGGGTACGAAGTGAGATCCCTGACGGATCCCGTCCCGGTCCAGACGGGAATTGATATAGTTGAGTACTGCCTTTTTGTTGCCGCTCCACAGCGGGGCAAGAAGGTCTTTTTTTGCGCCGTCGCCGGTAATGCGGTGCACCACCATCTGCTCCGGGATGTGCTGGAGACACTCTTCCAGGATCCGGGTGTATTCTTCCAGTGACAGGACCGGGCACCGGCCTTCCCGGTACAGATCCGCCAGAGGTGTGTGTTCCAGGATGTGCAGCAGCTGGAACTTGATCCCCTGCACTCCGGAACGGCCGATATATTCTGCGGTCTGGACCATCTGACCGGCATCCTCTCCGGGGAGCCCCAGGATCATATGTACCACGGTGTTAAGGCGCCGCTCCTGCAGATTCGTTACAGCCTCATCGTAATCCTTCAGAGGGTAGGCGCGCCGGATGAGCCGGGCCGTGTCTTCATGGATGGTCTGCAGGCCCAGCTCCACGAACACCGGCTTCATGCTGTTGAGCTCCCCCAGCAGGTCCAGAACCTCTCCGGGAAGACAGTCCGGGCGGGTTCCTACGGAAAGTCCCACGATATCCGGACGGGAGAGAGCGCTTCGGAAGAGCCGGTCCAGTTTCTCCACCGGAGCATAGGTGTTGGTATGGTTCTGGAAATAGGCGATATACCTGCTCTCCGTATGCTTGTGGGAGAGTACGAGTCTGGCCTTTTCCAGGGCAGCATCCATGTCGTTTCCTACGGGCACGGAAAAATCTCCGCTGCCGGAGTCGGAGCAGAAGATGCATCCGCCGGTGCCTTTCGTCCCGTCCCGGTTGGGACAGGTGAATCCGCCGTCCAGCGCCAGCTTATACACTTTGCCTCCGAACGTTTCTTTCAGATACCGGTTAAGGGAATAGTAGTGCTCCACGGACAGACGCCTCCTGACGGTTTTCTCCAAGGATAGCACGGATAGACAGGGATGGGAAGATCCTGTTTTCGTGGACAAGAGGAAAGGAGAATTATATAATGGAAGGCAGAAATACTGACATGACCGAGGTGTTTTGAATTGAAAATCACGTTTTTAGGTGCCGCACATGAGGTGACCGGCAGTATGACACTGCTGGAAGTTGGGGATAAAAAAGGACTCATCGACTGCGGCATGGAACAGGGGAAAGATCTGTTCAAAAACGCCGAGCTGCCGGTAGCGGCAGGGGAGATCGATTTTGTGCTTCTGACCCATGCGCACATCGATCATTCCGGGAACCTTCCGCTCCTGTACAAACAGGGATTCCGGGGCAACGTGTTTGCCACGGAGGCTACCTGCAATCTGTGTGACATCATGCTGCAGGACTGTGCCCACATCCAGATGCAGGAGGCAGAATGGAAGACCAGAAAGGAAATGAGAAAAGGCAACGCTGCAGTGGAGCCCCTGTACGACATGGAGGATGTTCAGGGCCTGCTGGGCACCATGATCCCGTGCCGTTATCATGAGATGATCCAGGTCAACGACTGTGTCACCATCCGGTTTACGGATGTGGGCCATCTTCTGGGCTCGGCCTGCATCGAAGTATGGCTCACGGAAGATGGGCAGGAACGGAAGATCACTTTCTCCGGCGATCTGGGTAATACCAAACAGCCCATCCTGCGAGACCCTCAGACGGTTGAAGACACGGAGTATCTGATGATGGAGACCACCTACGGTGACCGGAATCACGAACGGGTGCATACCGACTATGTCTCTTCTCTGGCGGAGATCATTCAGACTACCATGGACCGGGGCGGCAATGTGGTCATTCCATCCTTTGCCATCGGCCGCACTCAGGAGATGCTCTACTTCATCCGGGAGATCAAAAACCGGGGCCTCGTCACCGGACACGATAATTTCCCTGTCTATGTAGACAGCCCGCTGGCAGTGGAAGCCACAGGGATCTTCCTGCAGTGTGATCTGGATTTCGTGGACGATGAGATGGCGGCCATCGTACGGCGGGGGGAGAACCCGCTGGTGTTCCCGGGACTTCATACCTCCGTTTCCACCGACGAATCCAAGGCCATCAACGCCGATGCGGAACCGAAAGTCATCATCTCCGCTTCCGGCATGTGCGATGCCGGCCGTATCCGCCATCACCTGAAGCACAATCTGTGGCGTCCGGAATGCACCATCCTTTTCGTGGGATATCAGGCGGAAGGTACACTGGGCAGGATCCTCGTCGACGGCATCAAGAAACAGGTAAAACTGTTTGATGAGGAGATCGAGGTCCGTGCGGAAGTGCGCATGCTTCCCGGTGTCAGCGGACACGCCGATCAGCAGGGACTGCTCAACTGGCTGCTGTCCATTGCGGAAAAACCGAAGATGGTCTTCCTCAATCACGGAGATCCGGATTCCTGCGAGGCCTTCCGGGATAAGATCCGGGAGATGGGATATAACGCGTTTGCTCCCTACAGCGGTACCAGTTTCGATCTCATCCGTGGCGAATTTGACCTCGTTACAGAAGGAGTCGCTGTGGAGAGAGCCAAGGAAGTTTCGTCACCGAAGGAGAATCCTGTGTTTACCGCACTGGTGAAAGCGGGAGAGCGTCTGACGGCTGCCATCCTTTCTCTCAAAGGAAGTCCCAACAAGGAGCTGAGAGTGTTCGAACGGCAGGTTACGAAACTGGCCGAACGCCTGGAGAATTACCGCAACAGCTGAATGGTCAAAAAAGCACCGGTCCTGTCACTTGAAGACAGGACCGGTTTTATAATCGATCAGGATTCGTTATTTTTCATCTTCGTGGAAATCCTGCAGGATCTCTTCCACTTTCTCCTCCGCATCCACGGAGCGGGACTGAAAGCGGCTCTGGATCTTCGTCAGGAAGGAACTGCGTTCCTCGCTTTTGATCTTTTCCGGATCCTCCGGACTCTCTTCCATGTTGCTCATCAGCCGCACCATATAGACCAGAAGCAGTGCGGCGTTTGCCACAAAGATTAGAACCAGTCCGAGATTCAGGTTATCCGCTACCACCAGAATGCTGAAGAACGCGCCAAGCATAATGAAATACAGCGTCTTGAAGGGACTGGTGCGTCCATAGGCAAAGCCGGCAATGTAATAGAAGGCAATGGCACAGCAGGAATAAGCCAGGATCTGAATGGAATAGACCCACACTGAGGGATTGGTGGCGTTGATCTTATAGCAGTTGATCAGCCCGATGCAGTACAACAGGATGGGGATGGTCATCAGAAGGGCGATAGTACCGTTATTGACGTCGCTGCCAATGGAGCGGAACACCATGGGAGTGAGGATTCCCGAGACCATGGCGCAGACACCAAAGACCAGAGTCAGCGCGGGACTGGAGTTATCCAGACCGGTGAGAATCAGGATCAGACCACCCAGTACTTCTACTGCAGCGATGATCATGGGGGCCACCATCTGACGGTCTCCTGTTCCCCGCAAAGCGGTGCGAACGTCATCGGATACAGTCATGTTCTTCTCGTGGATGCCCTGAACGATGAGGAAAAACCAGATCGCCACGGCCAGCACTACAAGAAAAACGAGGATATTCAGAGGACTGTTGGTGGACAGCCCGTTTTCATCAAAAGCAATCTGGTTCTGCAGCCAGCGGCAGAAAGAGCCGAACGCTCCCACACCGACGACGATCGCCAGATTGGACAGTGCGTTTTTTCGCATTACAATCCTTCCGTTTCTGTTGTCATTTCGTATGTCACAACATTTTATACTTAATTGATGATAACGTCAATAACAGCCACAAGCTATAGTGGTCTGTGATTTGACTTAAAATAGGAAGGATGCTATTATGTCAACATATAGCCGTTATTGACTGCGGAGGGTTTATTTATGGACCGTAACAAGAAAAACAAGAACGGTGCCCCCTTCAGCGAATGGTTTCGTGAGCTGGACCGTCGAGAACTGATCGAGACGCTCTCCAAGCTGTGCGATGCCGTGATCGGGGATGCCGGAGAGAACAATTACCGCGGCGGAATCCGTCCAGGTAATATTTTCCGCAATGCACAGGGTGAGATCACCCTCGGCGACGGCGGAATGCCGCAGAGAAGCAGCTGGACTGCGGAACAGCTGGAGTTCATCTCCCCGGAAGAATTCTGGAACGGAGAAGCCTCCACACGCTCCGATGTGTATTCCCTGGGCCTGCTGATCTATTACTGCATTTCCGGTGGCAAACTGCCTTTCCAGCCGGACAAGAACAAGCTGTCCGCGGAGGAACGTGCCAGGACCGTCCGCCGAAGAATGGGCGGAGAGCCCATCAATGCTCCAGAAGGATCCGGAAAGTCCCTGGGCTCCATCATTGAGAAGGCGCTGTCCTTCCGTCCGGAAGACCGGTACACGTCTGTGGACGATCTTCCCATCGTTCTGAAACTGTGCCTGAAGGAACTGGATTCTCCCAAACCTTCGGAACCGGTGATCGAGAAGACGGAAGAGGAACTGTCGGATGCCGAGAACATGATGGTGGGCATCATCAGCAAGGCTGCGGAAGAAGCCGCATTGTCCGACGGCGAAAAGAAAGAAGAAGCCGCGGCTCCGGAAGAAGAGTCGCTGGACGATATCGAGGTGGAGATCGTCGAGATGGACGAGGAACCGGAAACCGAAGTATCCGGAGAAGAAGTCCCCGACAAAGCCGAACCCGAAGAAAAGGCCGAAGACACACCGGCAGAAGTCTCCGAGGAGACCGCCGGCGAAGAAGCACCCGCCGAACCGGAGACGGAAGAAACTCCTGCAGAGCCGGCTGTCGAAGAGGCAGCAGCTCCCGATGAGTCCAAGACCGAGGAAGAGCCGAAACCGGAAGAAGAGAGCGACGGTAAGGCGGCGGCAGCGGCCGCTGCAGTCGCAGCTGCAGCTGCGGGCACCGTCCTGGCATCCAAAGATGAACGAATCGGATCCGGCGCCGGTCCCAGAACACCGTCGAAGAAACCGGAAAAGGGACAGGGCAACTCCAGACCGGCCGTGTCCTATCAGACCGGATCGAAGAAACCGAACCCCTCTTCCAGAAAGAAGAAAAAGAAGAGCTACCGCGGGGTGCTGGCACTGCTCCTTCTGTGTGCACTGCTGGTCCTTGCAGCCATTATCCTTCACGCAGTGACGAAACATTCGCAGGAACCGGTGAATCCGACACCCACTGCTGTTCCCTCGGCCACCCAGCCTGCCGAGACGGATGTCGTTCCAGAGCCGCCTGAGACCAGCGAAGTGGAACCGTCCGAGGCTCCGGAGACCGCCATGACTGTCTTCAAGGAAGACTCCAGCTGGACTGCTGCGGAGAGCAAGTGTGAATCTCAGGGCGGGCATCTGGCCGTGATCCACAATCAGGAGGAACTGCAGGAGGTCATCTCACTGGCCAAACAGCAGGGAATCCGCTTCATCTGGATCGGATGTCAGAGGATGTCCGACGGTGCACTGCACTGGGTCAACGGAGACGCCATCGACTACTACGTATGGGCAGACGGCGAGCCGTCCCTCATCGGAAGCGGCGGTGAGTCCGAGAACTACATCATGCTTTGGAATACCAGAGAAGATCTCACCGGAGAATGGGTCTACAACGATGTGGGCAACAATCCCGCTATGGAATATGCTTCCACCTACAGCGGACGTATGGGTTACATCCTGCAGACCGGAAACTGAATATTCTGAACCGACAGCCGGGCATTTTGCCCGGCTGTTTTTGATGATCTCTTTCTTTCTCGCTCTCTGATCAGCTCTCCTGTCATCATGCC
>CAJOQP010000163.1 GCA_905236515.1 uncultured Oscillospiraceae bacterium
GGATGAGAACCAGGACCACCAATAGGATCCGAAACACCTTTGCCATGGGGTCTTTACGATCGCCCACGATCACAGACCGCAGTCGGTTCTTTCCGGAACGGATACCTCTTTCCGCATCCCGTTCCAGGACAGAAGCAGCACGTTCACCACGTATGGCTTTTCCATAGGCGCGCTGCTGCCGCTTCTTTCTCCATGCCTTCGGATCCTTTGGCTCTTCTTTTTTCTTACCGGTTCGAAATGCCGAGCTTCTTAACGACCGATCTCTCAGTTCTTCCGATGCTTTTAATGCATCATTGTCGTCCTGTCCGTTTCGCATCTCCGCATCCACCTGCCGAAGTACCGCAGAGGATGCTTTTTTCATCCGCGTAACGCCCCTTGCCATCACGACACCGTCATCAAATTTCAGTCGTCCAGTCTTAGGAGCGTCCGTGGAAGGGCGGTCTCGTTTCTCACCATCACGCAAGCGTGTTCGTTCGTGTTTGCCATCGGGGGTTTTTGGTAACGTTCGGGCATCCTTAGGACTGGCTTTGCCACGGCCTTTGGATGCGGTGATGCCTGCAATGGGCAGGCTGCCAGCGCCGCCTTCTGCAAAATGGGGCTTAGTATCTTTTGGTTTAGCGCTCTCTGAAACGGAACCTCCATGTGAAGATCCGTCCGAAGTTTTTTCAGACGGTGCTTCAGGAAGATTCCGACTGGCCTCGAACTGTTTTGCAGAGGGGAGAGCATTCTGCGTTTTCTCCTTCCCGGTGATATCCGGAGAGTATTCTCGAATCATCTCCCGTCGCTGTTTCTGGTGAGAACGGTCATGATTGGAGATTGTCTCCGAGGAAGGATCCTGGGAATTGGTCGTCCCACGATGAATACTTCGATCCCGGTGCTGGTCCTGATACCGCTGAATGCGTTTCTGAGCGGAGGAGCGACGAGACTGCACGGACTCTGCTTTGGCAGAACTCTGACGGTAGGCACCGGCGTCACCGGCACCAAACCGCAGAGCCCCACTGTGCTCAGGAGAGGAAGTGGATCCCGGCTCCGGATCCAGAAACCGGTCTGGTACATGCTGCCGTTTCACGGTTCCCGGTGCGGAGGAGATCTCCTTCGTTACCGCGTTCTCTTCCATGAGGCCCTCACGGGTCATTTTTTGAACGACTTTTTCTGTTGCCTGATACTGTTCTCTGGCCATTGCCGTTCACCTCCTTCCTTGTTATTTCTGCTCTGCCAACAGTTTCCGGTTCCGTGCTTCTACTTCCTCCGGCTTCGTGGTGATAAGCTCATACAGCTTCGTCTCCTTAGGCAGCTTGTCCTTGAAGGGGAGGATGGTATTGCCATAGAAAAGCAGCCCCTCGCCTTCACCGGAATTGGTGACATGCGTCAGCTGCTGGGGAGAGATATTCAGCTGTTTTGCCAGAATGGTCCGGTCTCCAGACGCCTGGTTGAGCATGATGATGAAGTCGGAGTTTTCGAAGATGTTCTCGATCTCCTGACTGAGAAGAAGATCCTTGATGTTTTGGGTGATCCCGGTGGGGATGCCGCCCCATTTCCGGAACCGCTTCCAGATCTCTACGGAATATGCCGCCGTCTGTTCTTCTTTCAGCAGCAGATGGAACTCATCGATGTAGTACCGGGTGGCACGATGGGTCATACGGTTGATCGTGACCCGGTTCCATACCTGGTCCTGTACCACCAGCATGCCGATCTTTTTCAGCTGCTTGCCAAGATCTTTGATGTCGAAACAGACGATCCGGTTTTGCAGCTCCACATTGGTACGATGGTTGAAGACGTTGAGGGAACCCTTCACGTAGATCTCCAGCGCGGTAGCGATGCGCTGTGCCTGCGGTTCCTCCTGCTGCCGGAGACAGTCGTACAGATCCTCAAGGATCGGCATGTTCTCCGGCCGGGGATCCGCGAAGTATTTCCGATACACCACGGGCAGACAGCGGTCGATGACAGAACGTTCTTCCGGTTCCATGCCGGATCGGGATCCCAGGATGAGCTCACACAGAGACAGGATGAAGTCCGACTTGAAACCAAGAGGGTTGTCGTCATCGGAATAGTCCAGGTTGATATCCATGGGATTGACGTAGTCTTTGGAGGTGGCAGACAGATGAATGACCTGACCACCCAGAGCATGGACCAGAGGGTAGTACTCCGCTTCCGGATCGCAGATGATGATGTCATCATCCGTGGCGAAGAACGCATTGGTGATCTCCCGCTTTGCCGTGAAGCTCTTGCCGGATCCCGGCGTGCCTAGGATCAGACCGTTCGGGTTCTTCAGTTTCTTCCGATCCACCATGATCATATTGTTGGATGTCGCGTTCAGCCCGTAGTACAGGGATTCTCCCTCCATGAACAGTTCCTGAGTAGTGAAGGGGATGAAGATGGAAGTGGACGTAGTGGTGAGTGCCCGTTTGATGGGAATGAAGTTCACTCCCAGGGGCACGCTGCTCATAAGCCCTTCCTCCTGCAGATAGTCCAGACGTTTGAAGATGCAGTTGTACTGCTGAGCGATGCCCTCCATCTGACCGATGACATAGTCCAGATCCTGGCGTGTCGGCTCGGTGTTCAGGAACGTGACGGTCAGCAGGAACATGCGCTCGTTTCGAGACTGGAGATCGTCCAGCAGTTTGCTGGCTTCTCCGCTGAAGGTGGCAAGATCCGTTGGAAGGATATCCATGTCATACCCGGCGCGAACTGCCTTTTTCTGGGCCTCGATCTTCATCTTGTTGATGTCCGTGACCTTGCCCTTCACCATCTTCACTGCCTGCAGCTGATCAATGGACTGGATATGCAGATTGATCATCAGGTTGGCGTCGATCTCCAGGAACTTGGCCAGGATCTCATCCGACATCTCCGGTGCCAGGATCTGCAGCCAGGAGGCGGCCCCCGGTGTCTTGCCCATAAGGAAATACCGGCCGTCCCGGAAGGTGAAACTGGACGGCGCAATAAAGTCCTTGGTGGTCAGTCCGGTATGGATCAGGTCATCATACGAGAATCGGAATGGGACACCGCTGTCCGGGTTGAAGGCCTCATATAGTATTTGCAGCCGCTCCTCACCGGAAAGAGGTTCTGCCGGGACACCCAGCACTTTGAAGTTGTTCAGGACGTCTTCTTCGATGCGTTTCAGTTCACTTCGGGCAGACTTTACATCATCTGCTTCCACGGCAAAGGTGATGTACTTGTCCTTCACGATGCCGTTATGGCCTTTGGCCAGTTGGTTTTTCAGCATGTTGCCGTACTCCTCCCGCAGATCCCGGAAGGCATCCTCCTTGTCCGGCAGATCGATGATCTTCCGGAACTCTCGCATGGAACTGCGGTGATTGATGAAGGAGATCTGGATCTTAATGTGGCTGTCAAAGTAATTGAGGAAGTCACACCAGTTTTCAAAGATGGCGTTCTTCTCTTCGTTCTGTGCCAGCTGGTAGTTAATGTCCTGGAATCGGATGGTCTTGGAATAGGTATGGTCGTCCACTCGACATACTCCGTCCGGGGCCATCTCCAGGTAGGGGATGGACTGCTGCGCGGAGAGAGTCTCCGGCTCCTTCTTCCGCTTTGGGATGGGAAGTTCCGGAATCCCAGACGGGATCTTCCGGATCTTGCCCAGTTCCCGTGGACCAGGCTTCTTTGTTCGGCTGTGTACGCTGCCGCCTTTCCGACGGGAGTTATACTGAGTGCTTTTTGCGTTGATCAATTTGGTGAGAACTCCTTTCTTCCGGATGGTCATAGTCATTGTCTGTGGCGTAGGGGCGGTTATGCGGCCGTCGGTACTTTACACGGATGCGGTTGCGAAGTACCTGTTCCAGGTACATCCCGTCCTTCTCATACAGGCCGAACAGAAATCCCGGCAGCATGGCCAGCACCATGACGGTGGCCGCATTGGTAACGCCCAGTGCGTCGCGGACTAAAAAATACAGCGCCACACCGATCACTGCCGTAGGCAGAAGACAGATCAGCTGACGCTTCGTAAGATTGAACACGATTTTGTTTTTGACCCTGGAAAGGTCTTTCGGTACCGTTACATACGCCATAGGCGCGTTGGTCTCGAACGATCATA
>CAJOQP010000164.1 GCA_905236515.1 uncultured Oscillospiraceae bacterium
GTTGACTGCCCGGGTCACGCTGACTACATCAAGAACATGATCACTGGTGCTGCTCAGATGGACGGCGCAATCATGGTTATTGCTGCTTCCGACGGTCCTATGGCTCAGACTCGTGAGCACCTTCTGCTTGCCCGTCAGGTTAACGTTCCTTCCGTTCTTGTTTTCCTGAACAAATGCGATCAGGTTGACGATCCCGAGCTGCTCGAACTGGTTGAGATGGAAGTTCGCGAACTTCTCAACGAGTACGGCTTCCCCGGAGATGACACCCCGATCATCCGCGGTTCTGCTCTGAACGCTCTGACTTCCGAGTCCACCGATCCCGCAGCTCCCGAGTATGCTTGCATCAAAGAGCTGATGGATGCTGTTGACTCCTGGATTCCGACTCCGGAACGTAAGTCCGACCTGCCGTTCCTGATGCCCATCGAGGACGTATTCACCATCTCCGGCCGTGGTACTGTTGTTACCGGTCGTGTAGAGCGTGGCCAGGTTCGCGTAAACGACAAAGTTGAGATCGTCGGTCTGAAAGACGAGATCACCGAGACTGTTGTTACCGGTACTGAGATGTTCCACAAGACCCTCGAGTATGCTGAAGCTGGCGATAACGTTGGCTGCCTGCTCCGCGGTGTTGCAAAGAAAGACGTTGAGAGAGGCCAGGTTCTGGCTGCTCCCAAATCCATTCATCCCCACACCAAGTTCGTTGGCCAGGTTTACGTTCTGACCAAGGATGAGGGTGGCCGTCACACTCCGTTCTTCAACAACTATCGTCCGCAGTTCTTCTTCCGTACTACCGACGTTACCGGCATCATCACTCTGCCCGCTGGCACTGAGATGTGCATGCCCGGCGACAACGTCGATATGAACGTTGAACTGATCACCCCGATCGCTATCGAGAATGGTCTGCGTTTCGCTATCCGTGAAGGCGGCCGTACTGTTGGCTCCGGTGTTGTTATCGGTGTTGAAGAGTAATTAATCAATCTTTTAAATCCCGGCCGGTTATTCCGACCGGGATTTTTTATAAAATCTAATGATGAGACTGGATAAGTTTTTAAATGATATACTGAAGCTCGGTCGAAAAGATCTTCACAGGATCATAAAAGCGGGACGTGTTACAGTCAACGGGGAAGTGCAGTCTTCTCCGGATCACAAGATCGATGAAGATACGGATATCATCTGCCTGGATGGGGAAGAGATTGTCTACCGAAAGTTTGTCTATTACATGATGAATAAACCCAAGGGTTTTATTACGGCAATGGATGACAGACGTCAAGCGACTATTGCGGATCTGATTCCGAAGGCTGTACTTGATCAGAATGTGTTTCCTGTCGGACGACTGGACAAGGACACCACTGGGCTTCTTTTACTTACCAATGACGGGCAGTTTGCCCATCGTATGATTTCACCGAAGTATTCCGTTGAAAAAGTCTATCACGCCGGTTTTGATGGACATCTTCGAGAGGATTCCGAAACCCTTTTTAAACAGGGGATTCGTTTGGATGACGGTACGGAATGTCTTCCTGCACGACTTGATCGTACAGGAGAGCAGGAATGTATCGTTACTGTTACGGAAGGGAAATATCATCAGGTAAAACGCATGATCGCATCGGTTGGTGGGACAGTAACATCTCTTCATCGGGATATGATCGGTGGGATTCCGCTGGATTCGGAACTGGATCCTGGAGAAATCCGGCCTTTGACGGATGATGAGTTGTGCATTCTGATGACATTATTTTAACTAAAAAAATTGAACGATTTTCGCGTGTTTTTCACGCATAAATGCAAAGACTTTAAAAAATTAACAAAAACAAACGTTCTTTCTATTGAAAAACGCACAAAAACACGATATTATTAATGCGATTAATTACTCAATAGTTTATTCAGTTTAATGACAACCCGGGAGGTATCTTATGTCTAGCAGAATTTTTCAGAGTGTAATATCACAGATGAAAGAAGCAACAAACAGATGTATCGGGGTTATTGATAATCAGGGTTTCGTGGTGGCGTGCAGTGAACTGTCTATGATCGGCTCCCGGCTGAAGGATTTTCAGGTTTCGGAACATGAACTGGAAAAGGTTTCTGTTTCCGATGTACGCACTTATAAACTCATCGGAATTAACGGCAATAAATTCGATTATGCGGTTTTTGTAGAAGGAACAGATGAACTGGCCCAGAGCGGATGTGTTCTGGCGGCAGTTGCCTTTAATGAGGCGAAGACGAATTATGAGGAGAAGCACAATAAGGCTGCTTTTGTAAAGAATATCATTTCGGACAACATTCTTCCCGGTGATGTTTATGTCCGAGCAAAGGAACTTCATTTTGTAACTGAAGTGCCCCGTGCTGTTTTCCTGGTCCGCCAGTATGATCATCCGGAAGTCGTTTCCGTGGAAGTCATACAGAACATGTTCCCGGACAAGCAGCATGACTTCGTGCTTTCAGTCAGCGAGACTGATATCGTGGTGATCAAGGAGCTTTCTGCGAATGATGACAGCGAGGAGATTCTGTCCATGGCTCATTCCATTGAAAAGTCACTTCGCGATCAGCTTCAGATTCATTGTGTCGTTGGTGTCAGCACAGTAGCAAAGCATCTGCGGGAACTCGCAGACCGGTACAAAGAAGCTCAGGTCGCAATTGATGTCGGCCGCGTATTTGAAACGGAAAAGACCGTAATCAGTTATGAGAATCTTGGCCTTGGACGTATCATTTATCAGCTTCCCACCACTCTGTGCGAGATGTTCCTGCAGGAAGTATTTAAAAAGAATCCCATTGAGTCTCTGGATGAAGATACTCTGGAGACCATCAATAAGTTCTTCGAAAACAACCTGAATGTTTCCGAGACATCCAGAAAACTGTATGTTCACAGAAACACTCTGGTCTATCGTCTGGAGAAGATTAAAAAACTGACGGGTCTTGATTTGAGAGAGTTTGATCATGCAATTGTGTTCAAAGTTGCTATGATGGTCAAAAAGTATCTGGATTCTCTCAGTGCGGCCGGAGCCAATCGGCTGAAGGGCTGATCAAACTCGTCTAGGAGGATATCCTTACATGGTTGAAATGAAAGATGTCAGCATGGTATATCAGAGCAGCCAGACGGAAGCTCTGTATCATGTTAACGTTACGATAAATGAAGGGGAATTCGTTTTCCTTGTGGGACCTTCCGGTTCCGGAAAAACGACCATCACAAAGCTTTTGACTGGTGAGATCCAGCCGACGGAAGGATCGATTATCGTCAATGGCTTTGATATGGGTCAGCTAAAGAAAAACAAGGTCCCCAAAATGCGCCGTACTATTGGTGTGGTCTTTCAGGATTTCCGCCTGATCCCGCATATGAACGTGTATGACAACGTTGCTTTTGCCATGCGTGTTGTTGGCGCACCGGAGAAAAATATTCAGGAGCGTGTTCCTCAGATGCTGGAACTGGTCGGCCTTGAGGGAAACGAGAAACGTTTTCCGGAAGAGATGTCCGGTGGTGAACAGCAGAGAATCGGAATTGCGAGAGCTCTTGTCAACAATCCCCGTATGATCATTGCTGATGAGCCGACAGGAAACCTGGATCCTGTCCGTTCATTGGAATTGATGCTGATCCTTGAGAAGATCAACAATGAAATGGGGACTACGATCCTCGTCGTTACACATGAAAAGGAACTGGTGAATGCGTTCTCCAAACGTGTTATTGCCATCGAGGATGGCCGTGTCATCAGTGACGGAATGGATGGGTATTACGGCTATGATCAGTAAAACAGGTTATTTGATACGGGAAGGTTTCCGTGGAATATTTACACATAAGTTCATGTCCTTTGCTACTGTGGCGGTCATCGTCGCTTGCCTGATCATCATGGGAAGTCTCGGCGTCGTCTCGGTGAATATCAGTTCGCTGATCCATAATCTGGAACAGGAAAACGAGGTCGTTGCATTCGTTGAAGAGAATCTTTCGGAGGAAGAGGCAAGGGGACTGGAAGCTTCCATTTCCGGTATTGAGAATGTTGCCTCCGTGGAATATGTAACGAAAGAGACGGCAATGGATAACTTTATGAAGGATTATGATTCCGTCCTCATGGAAGGAATCGATTCTTCTGTTTTCCGCAATCGGTATGTCGTTCATCTTAATGACATTTCCAAGATGCTGGAGACAAGGGATGCACTGGCGGCGATCCCCGGGATCGCAAAGGTCAATGCTCATATCGATTATGCAAACGGTTTTATTACTGTACGGAATATCGTGACGGTTATTTCTCTTGTTCTGGTTGCAGTTCTAGTACTGGTATCGTTCTTTATTATGTCCAATACCATTAAACTGGCTACATTCAGCAGACAGGATGAGATCGCCATCATGCGAATGGTCGGTGCGACCAACGGTTTTATCCGTCTTCCCTTTGTTGTGGAAGGCCTCGTACTTGGAATCGTCGGTGCTTTGATCGCATTCTTTGCCCAGTGGGGACTGTATGAGCTGGTAACCGGAAAAGTCATGGAGACCATCGCCGGTACCTTTGTCAATGTGGTCCCGTTTAAGGAGCTTGCGTTGCCGGTAATGCTGGTCTTTCTTGCCATTGGTATTGTGATCGGCGGATTCGGCGGTGTAAATGCAATTCGCAATTATTTGAAGGTTTAAGACTATGAGTAAAAAAGCAAGACAGGTCATTTGTATTGTACTGGCGCTTTGTTTCATCATCATGTTGGTTATCGCAGTTCTTCCGATTGGATGATGAGAACAGGCAATTGACTTTATGATTACATTCTACCGGGCAGTCCGCTGAGACTGCCCGGCAAATTGCGTATTTTGGGAGGCGGATCTCAAATGGATCAACATAGAACAGTTATCCGTAGAAGACGCCGGGGAATGAGACCCTGGGCAGTGATTCTGCTCTGTATACTCTGTGCTTTGATTGCAGCTGCTGCGACTCTGTTCTACATCTATGGACAGTTTGGCGGGAGAAAGGAATTCAGGGATGCACAGCGGTATCTTGAAGTTCAGAACGCAGTGACCAAAAACTATATTGGTGACTATAAGGCCAGTGATCTGAAGAATGCAGCAGCCAACGCTATGATCGACAGTCTGGGTGACCGTTGGAGTTACTATATGACTGCGGACGAATATAAGTCCTACAAGCTTCATTCCGCAAACCAGTATGAGGGTATCGGTGTCACCATCGATAAGGATGAAGAGACCGGCGGGTTCCGCATTCGTTCGGTTATGGACAATACACCTGCTTCTTCCGCAAAACTTCAGGAGGGGCAGATCATCATCGCAGTTGACGATGAGGATGTAACAGATCTTACCGTAGACGGGATCCGAGAACTGATCTCCTCCAAGATTGATTCCAAGATCAATCTCGTTGTATTGGATGATGGAGACAAGGTTACGTATAAACTTGATTGTTCCGTTATTTACAGCAATCCTGTTTCCTACGAGCTTACCAATGAACTTGTCGGATATATCCGTATTGCTAATTTTGATGCGGGAAGCGGTGATGCCACGATTTCCGCCATCGATAACCTGGTGACCCAGGGTGCGACATCACTGATCTTTGATGTCCGTGATAATCCCGGCGGCATGCTGTCAGAACTGATCAAGGTTATGGACTATGTGCTTCCTTCCGGTGAGATTTTCGTATCTGTTGACAGTTCCGGCAAGGAGACCGTCAAGAAATCCGATAATGTCTGTCTGCAGATGGTCATGTCGGTCCTTGTAAATGAAAATACCTTCAGTGCAGCAGAGTATTTCGCAGCGGCACTTCAGGAATATGAATGGGCTACGGTCGTCGGTGCGCCTACTACCGGAAAGGCTCGCAGCCAGACTACGATCGAACTTAGTGACGGCAGTGCGGTCCATATTTCCAACCACAAGTATCTGACCCCGAAGCGTGTGGATCTGTCCGATTCCAAGGGTATCAATCCCGATGTTGTTGTGAATGACTCGGCTATGGATCCAGACGGACTGCTACGCAGTGATAAAGCGGTCCAGGCAGCAATTGATGCCATGAACGGATATACATCCTCTGATTCCTCTGATTCTTCTGATTCTTCGGAAGAGCAGGAGAGTGAAGAAGAGGAAGAACCGAGCGCGTAACTGCGGTTATTGACACTTAATAATTAAAGAACTATAATTCTTTAACTAAATAGAATATTAAGGTAATTATCAATATATCAAAGGAGAACAGAACAAATGGCAGATATCAGCAGATATAAGATGAGTCAGGAGCGTCTGGACGACTTAAAAAAAGAACTGGAGTATTGTGAGACCGTTCGTGAAAAAGAAGTCTCCGAACTGATTAAAGAAGCTCGCAGTTTCGGTGATTTAAGTGAAAACAGCGAATACGATGAAGCGAAGACCGAGCAGGGCAAGCTTTATTCCAGAATCGCTGAACTGAAAGACCTGATTGAGAATGCTGAAATAGTAGAAAAACAGAGCGTTCCGGGACACGATGGTGTCAATCTTGGAAGCCGTGTGACCATTCTCGATGTGGAAGAGAATGAAGAGGAAGTTTATGAGATCGTCGGATCGCAGGAAGCAAATCCCATGCAGGGACGTATCTCGGATGACTCTCCCATCGGCCAGGCACTGTTTGGACACTCTGCCGGAGATACCATTGAACTGGAGACCGAGATGGGTATCCTGGAATTTAAAGTCGTTGCAGTAGTAAATAATTAAGACGGGAGATATTCCATGAGCAAAGAGAACAAGCCGGAAGTGAATAAGCAGGAACAGACTCAGACTTTGTCTGAGATCCTGCAGGTACGCCGCGATAAACTGAAATACTTTCAGGATGAGGGACGGGATCCGTTCAAGCAGACTCGTTTTGACCGTACCGCTTGGTCTGCTGAGATCAAGAACTCTTATGACGAGTTTGAAAACAAAACTGTAAAAGTCTGCGGCCGCATTATGGCTAAACGCGGAATGGGTAAAGCAATCTTCTGCCACATCAAGGATGATCGCGGACAGATTCAGCTTTACATTCGCTCCGATGCAGTTTCGGAACAGGAGTTTAAAGATTTCCGCAAATATGATATCGGCGATATCATCGGTGTAGAGGGTTATGTTTTTAAAACCAAAACGGAAGAGATCACGGTTCACGTCGCTAATGTTGTTCTTCTGAGCAAATCTCTTCGTCCGCTTCCGGAAAAGTTCCATGGGATGACGAACATTGAACTGAAATATCGTCAGCGCTATGTGGATCTGATCATGTCCGATGAGAGCCGCCGTAATTTTGAGATCCGTTCCAAGTTTATCAGTTACATCCGCAAGTATCTTGATAACAGAGGATATATGGAAGTTGAGACTCCGGTCCTTAACAGCATTTCCGGCGGTGCAACGGCACGACCGTTCATCACTCATCATAATACACTGGATATCGATATGTTCCTCCGCATCGCAACAGAACTGAATCTGAAGCGTCTTATTGTCGGCGGCATCGAGCGTGTTTATGAGATCGGCCGTATCTTCCGTAACGAAGGAATGGATACCAAACATAATCCGGAGTTTACAACCGTTGAGCTTTACGAAGCTTACGGAGATATGTATACCATGATGGATATATTCGAAGATATTCTCTCCGGTGCAGCCAATGAGATCCTTGGTACTTATGAAGTGGAATGGCAGGGCGAGAAGATCAATCTGTCTCCCGGATGGAAGAGAATGACGATGGCGGAAGCTGTCAAGGAATATGTCGGTATTGATTTCATGAATATTTCCGATGATGCGGAAGCTGTTCAGGCTGCTAAGAATGCCGGTATCGATATGGACGGAAAAGAACCTACCTGGGGAAATGCTCTTTATGAGTCTTTCGATCAGAAAGTGGAAGAGAAACTGGTTCAGCCGACCTTTATCACTTCTCATCCGGTAGACGTTTCTCCTCTGGCAAAGAAGAATCCTGAGGATCCCAGAATTACCGAGCGCTTTGAGCTGTTCATCTGCCACAGCGAGATGGGAAATGCATTTTCTGAGCTGAATGACCCCATCGATCAGCTGGAGCGTTTCCAGAAACAGATGGAGATGAGAGAAAAGGGCGATGAGGAAGCAGGTATGATGGATGAGGATTACATCAATGCCATGGAATACGGCATGCCTCCCATCGGGGGACTGGGCATTGGAATTGACCGTTGCGTCATGCTGCTGTCAGGATGCAATTCCATTCGTGACGTCATCCTGTTCCCGACCATGAAACCCATCAACGATTAAGTGATTAAGTAATGAAAGCAGGACATTTTGGAATAACTCTGAAATGTTCTGTTTTTTCATAGTGGAGCAACGGTGAATGAAGTTGGATCAGAATAAAAAGAAATTCAGTTCGTTTCAGCTCGAACTGATAGAACAGTTTGTACGAAGCGGTTTTCCGAGAGAATTCGGTGAAGTCGTTGCCGGGCAGCTTCATTCGGAAAAGGCCCTGTACCGTATGACGCAGTATCTTAGACAGGCTTCTCCCGACAGCATGGAAGAAGTTGCGGATGAACTGCTGTCCATTATGACAGACGTGGATAACTGGAGAGAAAAAAAGAAGAACGAATACTATAACGGCAAGTTGAATGAGCTGCTGTGGTATGGATTGGAGGAAGAAAGTGATGGAACAGAGAATCTTTGATGTGACCGCACTGGGAGAACTGCTGATCGATTTTACCGAGAACGGGCTTTCCGGTCAGGGCAATCCGTTGTTTGAAGCGAACCCAGGCGGAGCGCCATGCAATGTGCTGTCGATGCTGGCACGCCTCGGAAAGAAAGTGTCCTTTATCGGTAAGGTCGGTAACGACATGTTCGGACATCAGCTGAAAC
>CAJOQP010000165.1 GCA_905236515.1 uncultured Oscillospiraceae bacterium
TGCCCGGTTTGCCGGAAATGATTCCTTTTTCCACCGCCCAGCGGACTCCATCGACAGCCCAGCTGCTGACAGAAGCGCTGTCAGAGAAACTGTTGATATCCACCGCTGCTGCAGTATTCTGTCCTTTCAGTTTGGCATACCCGGCAAGGATCAGTGCCAGCTGTTCTCTTGTGACATTGGCATTGGGCTGGAACGTACCGTCTTCAAAGCCAGCCACGATGCTGTTCTCTGCAGCCCAGTTCACGGCAGAGGCAAACCAGTCGCCATCCGCGACATCGGTAAACTTTCCGGAAGCGGCCGCTGCAGGCTTGCCTTCCATGGCGTAGAGGATCTGCGCCACCATGGCACGGCTCAGAGATGCATTGGGTGAGAACATGTTGTCACCGGTGCCGGACATATATCCGTTTTCGGCAACATATTTCACCATTTCGTAGAACCAGTCTCCCTGGTGAACATCTGCAAAGAGATCACCTTCCGCCGGGATCACCGGTGTAGGATCCACCGGAGCATTCTGCAGGTTCAGAGAGTAGTCGGATCCGAGCGCATCCAGGATCTGCTGTGCTATATAGGCATGTCCCTCTGCTGCCGGATGAATCTGCTCGGCATATTCCATGCTGAAGTTGTCCAGTTCTCCGGACAGGATGGAGGTTACCAGAGAGTTTGTAAAGCCGTTGAGTTTCACTCCACGGACGTCTGCAAAGCGGTAATCATACTCATCACTGTTGGCATAAGGAGACAGTGTGCTCATATACTGATCGGCAATGATGGAAGCCGGTTCCATCAGCTGTCCGATATTAAACAGGGATGCGTCCGTCAGTTTCATTTCCTTAAATGCATTGTAGAAACCGACATTGACGATGGTGCAGTCTTTATTCAAGTCATAAATACGTGCCACCAGTTTGGGATAGACATCCATCCATTTGGTAACGCCTTCGATCATACAAGAACCGTACACTGCAAGAGTTTCGGGAAGTGCACCGACGGTCTCTGCCCAGTCCAGAACAAAGACCAGAAGGCTCGTCAGGCTACCGCCCATTTCCAGGACCTTTTTGGATCCCTCGATCAGGCCGCGTACGCTGATGGATTTCTCTTCCTGCTCCAACAGTTCCTGCAGTTTCTGCGGACCGATATCCGTCAGCGCCAGTGAGATATCATTGGAGCCGAGGTTAAGAACGACCAGCTTGGAATTCTGAACCTGTTTCGCTGCGTTTTCCCGCATATATTTCAGTTCTGCCGGATTCATTTCCGAGTAGCCGGCAAGGATATCTTCGTTGCCGAAGGTGTCTCCCATCATCTCCTGATCGTAGGCGGGATCGATCATGCGCAATGCTTCAATGGAACGGAAGCCGGCACGGGTCTGGTTATAGATATAGGGTACATAATTGGGATTGCTGACATCGATACCTAATGCTTTTGCCACGATGGAAATATAACTGTTGGGAACCGCTACACTGTCACCCAGAGGACGCTTAAAATAATACCGTTCTCCGGTAGGACGGGTCTTCAGTTCATTGGACCATACCGTATCCTGGTTCAGGCCAAATCCGGTCGCCACACTGTCACCCATGAAAGTGATGTAGTGTTTATCACTTCTGGTATTGTTGGTCGCCATTGCTGTGGGGACCAGCAACGCCGTCATCATTGCGACTGCCATCAGCAGGCTGATGATCCTTTTCTTCGTTTTTCTCATAACATGTCTCCTACTTCATCCTATGCTGTTAAAAAGCATATTATTAAGCATTTTATATCTCTTTTACTATACACACCCTAGCATTCGAGTGCAACTTTCGCCGATGATTTTCGTGAATTTCGACAAGTTTTCCGCCCTCATCTTTCAGTTCCTAGTCAGATAAAAGGATGGCCTATCCAATTTCTCCCTTTCATTCTGTTGAGAATGACTCACACATCAATCGGCAAACAAAAAACGCCGCAAAAGCGGCGTTTTTGAGCTTATGAATCAATCAGTAACGGTCACCGATAACGTCAGACATCAGTCTGTAGATCATCGTTGCCATCTCAGCACGTGTGGCAGTTCCTTTCGGATCGATCAGGTTGCCCGGCTTGCCGGCCATGATCTGGTGTCCGACGGCCCACTTGATGTGGTCCACAGCCCAGCTGCTGATGGTGGCTGCATCGGCAAATCCGTCTACGGAACCATTGGCATTGGTGTCCGCATTGGAGAAGGCGGTAAATGCACGGAGCATCGTGGCCAGTTCTTCTCTCGTTACATCCTGATTGGGACGGAATGTGTTGTCCTCGAATCCGGCTACGATTCCCTTGTCCGCCGCCCAGGAAACAGCATCGTAATACCATTCTCCGGATGGCACATCGGTAAATCCGGCCCGGTTCTCAACCGGGGGCTTGCTCTTGATGGCATAGAGGATCTGCACCACCATGGCACGGGTCAGCGCATCATTGGGGCTGAATGTATTGGAAGAAGTTCCAGCCATATAGCCCTTCATGACAACGTATTTGACCGGATCGTAGAACCAGTCTCCGTTATTGACATCGATATAGACTGCCAGAGGATCTCCCGCGTTATCCGACTCAAAGGTTGCGGACACAGTAACTTTCTCCGCAGGCATCGTAAAGGTCGCAACGCCGTTGGCATCCGGTGTCAAATTTGTTCTCTGTGTCTGATCTCCGTAATAGTACAGATTCTTCAGATGGAACCCGGCCGCAGCTGCTGTCTGGACCGAGATGGTCTCTCCCGGTTTTCCCGAGGTGGGAACAACATTGACAGCACCGCCTTCGGAGCTGGACACCAGGATACGGTATGCTCCTTCCGGTACCGGATCATCCGAAGGAACTCCTTCTTCCGGAAGATCCAGGGAGAAGTCATCGCCGAGGACTTTCAGGATCTGGTCAGCGATGTACCGATGTCCCTCCTGTCCCGGGTGAATGGTCTCGGTGTATTCCATATTGAAGTCCGCAAGATCATTGCTGATGATGAAGTCCAGTGCGGATCGTGTAAATCCGTTCAGTTTGACATCGGTGATGTCTGCGTAGCGGTAATCGAAGTTCCGGTTAGGAGACATCCCTTTCAGGCTGTTGTTTTCAAAGCTGATCAGCCCGTCCATCAGTTTGCCCACCTTCACGAGACCCACATCAGTAAGCTTAAGATCGGCAAAGGGGTTATAGGCACCAACAACCACCAGCGTGCAGTCCGGATTGAGAGCATAGATCTTATCCACGATCTTCTGATAGTTGCTGAGCATTTCCGTTGCTGCAGTAATAAGAGAGGATGAGTAAACAGCCAGAGTCTCCGGCAGGACACGCAGCTTCTCCGCCCAGGTCACAGCCTGAAGCAGGATTGCAGTAAGATCTCCGCCATTATTGAGAAGTTCTTCGGACCGTCGAAGCAGAGCATACACGGAGATGCCTTTGGCTTCCTGATCCAGCACTTTCTGCAGCTGATACGGAGCAATGTCCAGAACTGCGTGTGCCACGTCGTTGGAACCGATCTCCAGTGTTACGAGCTTGGAATTGGCCACATAATCATTGAACATGTTGCACAAGTCTTCCAGTTCCTGCTTCGTCATGCCGGTGTATCCGCCCTCGTTGAGGATCTTGCGGTTTCCTTCATCATCCGGATCTTTCGCCATCTGTGCGTTGTATGCCGGATCCATGAAACGGAGGACCTCCTGAGTACGCACACCGCAACGCGCCAGATTATTGTAATAGGTGTTGATCTGGTTATCGCTCTTGATCCCCAGTGCTTCCCCTACCAGTGCCGGATAGGATGCCGGTACGACCTGATGCATGCCCAGAGGACGTTTCCAATATACATAGGCATTACGGATGGTATCGTAGATTACTTCCGAATTCCACTGGGTATCATACCGAAGGGAAAATCCGCTGGGGATACTGTCGCCGATAAACGTGTAGGCATGTTTCTCGCTGGATGCTGTCTTGACGGTGGCCTCATTGTCCGCAATGGCAATGGGGCACAGCAGGGCAATGATCATTGCCAGAGCGACCGCCAGACACATCAGTCTGGAAGAATGTGTTTTCATCATAAACTACCCTCACAATATAGTCTGTCCTAAACGGGAGCTTGACCCGCCCCTGTTTTAAAACGGTATTGACTGTCGTGAATTATCCCGCTCACAAATGATTACGATTTGGAAACGGGATTTAATCCATTATAGCGGATAGCAATCATGATTTCAACCCATGAATCGGACGGATGATACTGGTGAAAATTCATAGAAAAAGCCATTTTCTTCCTTTATTATATAGCACTTAAGTTCTTTTCAGACTCACTGGTAAACATAAAGTCCTATAAGGTATTGCAAAATTCTTCGCATTTGGTTACAATGAGATGACACAGCAAGAGGAAGTATGCCTTCCTCTGTTTTGTTTAGGACTTTTTCAAAAGGTGGAAGAATCATGAAGAGAAAGACAACTCGGATTCTTGCCCTGGTACTTTCCGTGGTGCTGCTGGTCGGCATCCTGGGAGTGGGTGCCTTTGCAGAGGGCAAGAATGTCAAGCATTACAACAATTATCTGATTCTTGGTGACAGCAATGCCGCCGGATACGGTCTGCTGCAGGGCGATGACTATTTCGGTTACATCCGTCCGCAGGGTCTGATGGTCCAGGGTCTCTACGGAACTCTGGTATCTCAGGAGACCGGTGCTAATGTCTATAACTATGCACGCTGCGGATTCCGTACGGAAGATATCCTTCGTCTGCTGGACAAGAACTATCAGTACGACCAGTTCAGCAACACATCCATCGGTTACATGGGCGGCACTTCGGCTCAGGAATTTGCTGAACTGCAGGACAGTGTTCATGCGGATATTGCAAAAGCAGATCTGATCACCCTGAACGTAGGTGCCAACGATATGTTCACTCAGGGCATGATGTATGCTTCCTATGTAATGGATGACGCTAACCTGAAGATCGGCGATGTTACCGGATATGAGATCCGCAAACAGCTCGTCTCGCTGCTTACCGGTCAGTCGGAAGGGGATCTGTATAACGCAGTCTATAGCTTCTTCGGATATGCCTATATGGCCGGTCTTCTTCCGGAAGTTATCTCCGCCTTCCTTTATGGATTCGGCAAAGGAATAATCAATTTCTCTTCCCACTGGGATCAGATCATCAAAGAGATCCGTGACATCAACCCCAACTGCACACTGGTTGCCGTTGGTCTGATGAACCCGTTCCATCGCTGCAAGCTGACCGGAGCTTCTCTCGTTGAGATCGGTCCTCTTACCGATGGAAACACTATGATTGCAAACAACTACATCCAGAACGAAAGTCCCTACCGGGATCAGTACATCTATTGCGATGTCACCGGCGCATGTGATTACGTCTTCATGCCCCGGGCACTGGTAGAAGCAGACTTCGTCAATGAGCTGATGCTGAACGTTCATCCGACACTGGAAGGACACCGCTACTATGCTGACCGCATTGAAGAGTGTATCAGCCAGGGCTCCACGGATACTGCTGTGACCTTGCCCGACCACAATGTTTACCTCAACACCACCGGAACCGGCTCTGCCGTGACCAATGTCAAAACCGCAAAGGTCAATGAGGATACCGCCATCACCGTGACGCCCAACGAAGGAAGTTACTGCTCCTCCATCTCTGTCCGTGATGCCAGCGGCAATCCGGTCACCGTGAAAAAGGCGATCAATACCACCTATTACTTCAAGATGCCCGACTCCGATGTCAGCGTCAACATCTCCTTTGCTCCTGGCGAAGGGGAACCGGACCTCAGCCAGGGCGGCGGAAACGGCGGCGGACACTCCTCCTGGGAGCAGGGCTGTCCCAGTGCTGTTTTCTCTGACATGACTCCGGACAGCTGGTATCATGGCCCTGTGGATTATGTCCTGAATCGTCATATCATGACCGGCACTTCCGCTACGACCTTTGAGCCCAACTCCAACCTGACCCGTGCCATGGTATGCACCATCCTGTACGCAATGGAAGGAAAACCGGCAGTTCTTACGTCCGCCGGATTCAGCGATGTTTCCGCCGGAGACTGGTTCGTAAATCCGGTGAACTGGGCAGCAGCCAATAATGTCGTAGCCGGTATGGGCGACGGAACCTTTGCTCCCAATGCCAACGTGACTCGTGAGCAGCTGGCGACCATTCTCCGCAGCTATGCCGTTTACAAAGGCAAGGATGTCACACCCAACGGAAGCCTGAACGGTTTTGCAGACGTCGCTGATATCAGCTTCTGGGCCACCGAAAACATCACCTGGGCCGTGGGCGCAGGAATCATCACCGGTAAGCCCGGCAACCTGGTGGATCCGAAAGGAACCGCCACCCGTGCAGAAGCAGCTACGATGTTCAAGCAGTTCTGCACCAACGTTCTCGGTCAGGCCTGAGAACATACCACCTTTTATTCATTGACAGGAAGGCTTCGGCCTTCCTGTTTTTGTTCATAATTAATCCATTGAATTGATATATCAGGTATGATATCTTAATTCCGCAATCGTCAGATTTCAAAGGAGGTTTTTCATTGAAAGATAAATATTTTGATAAACCGCAGAAATTCGACGCAGAAGATGAAGCTTTTTTCCAGAAATACTTTGGACAGCGCAATCCGGACGGCACTCCGGTCAATCCACCGGTACAGAGGCCGGTTGCATCTTCCGGGAACACCCCCTCCCAGAACGCAGGAAGAACCACCGGTTCCTCCCGTCCTGCCGGTGCGCAGTCTTCCGCTAATAATGTCCGTCCTGCCGGGACCTCTTCTGCAGCTGCAGCAGCACAACAGAGAGAAGCCGCACGGCGTCGTGCACAGCAGCAGGCTGCTTCCCGCAACGGGACTCCCTCTTCCAGTCGACCTGCAACGGCATCCTCCGCAGCCCGGCGACCGGCGAATCCTTCCGGATCCGTTCCGCGTCAGGCGGCCGGGACCCGGCCTTCTGCCGATCCACGCCGGACTTCTTCCGCCACGTCCGCGCAGCGTCCTTCTCAGCAGAGACGCCGTGTTTCTCCCGAAGAGGCACAGCGTATCGCAGCACAGCAGAGACGTGCCCAACAGCAGCGAGCTGCCAACGGTGCCGCCCCATCTGGAACAGCACCCCGGCCTGTCTCGCAGTCCGGACAGCGCCAGTCGTACGTGCGCAGCGGAAACACTCCGCCTGTCCCTCCTTCCGGATCTCAGGTCCCGAAGAAAGTCAAGCGGAGAAAAAAACGGCATCATCCCATTCTGTGGATCCTGCTCCTGTTTGCGGCACTGGTCGCTTTGGTCGTGGGGCTTGGACGTCAGCCGATCCGCGAGACTGCCGGTGCTGGTGCCCGCACTGACGGAATCAGCACATTTGTACTGGCTGGTACGGATGCGGAAGGCGAACGAACAGATACCATCATGCTTGTCTCCATCAACAAGAATGAGCATCAGATCAGCATGATGAGCATCCCCCGTGATACTCATGTGGATGCTCCTTACAGTGTTCCGAAGATCAATTCCGCCGTGGGATACGGCGGAGGCGGGAAACGGGGCATGGAAGAACTGATGACCCGGATCTCCGAGATCACCGGTTTCATGCCGGACGGATATATTCTGGTGGATTTGAATGACTTTGTTTCTGTGGTGAATTTCATGGGCGGTGTAAACTTTGATGTGCCCATGGACATGGACTATGATGACCCAACGCAGGACCTGAAGATCCACTTGAAAAAAGGTGAACAGCATCTAAACGGACGGGAAGCGATCCAGCTGGTCCGCTTCCGCTCCGGTTATGCCGATGCCGATCTTGGAAGGACTTCCGTTCAGCGTGATTTCATGCAGGCTGCGCTGAAGCAGTGGACCTCTCCCCTTAAGATCTGGAGAATCCCCTTCCTGACGGTCATGGTCGCGACCCGTATCCGCACGGATATGTCTCTTGGCAATCTGGGATGGATCGGACGTGTCGGACTTCTCTCCCACACTCATAATATCCAGATGGACCTTCTCCCCGGTGAACCGCAGTATATCGGGTCCGGATCGTATTATGTGGCAGACGAATCCGCCACTCATTCACTGATGAAACAGTCATACAGCCCTTACCGCTGATAACAGATCCCGGCTCAAAAGAGCCGGGATTCCTTATTGTCGCAAAGCTTTTCCGATGGTATAATGAAGCATCTTCTCAGTCAAAGGAGTTGTACGTATATGTCTGAGCAGATGCGCTTCTGCAGCATTGAAAACCGTGCCACGTATGAGGATGCCGTTGCCGGAATCCGCGGCAGCACTGCCTATATTTCGCTGGTACAAACCCATGGAAAGGATCATTCCAGCCGCATCCTTCAGATTGCGGATAAGACCATGGTAAAAAAAGAAGTGTCGGATATACAGAAATGGCCTGGCACCGCACTGGGTGGAAAAGCCGTATGTCATCGTTATCGCAGCACTCCCGGCTTTTTCATGGAGATGAACATCTATCTCAAACAGCTGACCGGAGAGCAGGAGCTTACGAAAGATCTGGTAAAAAAGATCCTCTACCACGATGACCTGCAGTTCTATGACATCGGAAACAATCTGCTGATGTTCACCGTGGCACGCAATGGGACCATTGCGGTCCGGGAAGACCTTCTGTCCTGAGAAGACTCTGTCTGTTTTTTGACCTTAACAAATTCGTAATAACTATATGTTATACTGGTATAAAATCTGCAAAGGAAGATTACTATGATCGAACTGAAAGTGGATATTTCCCGGGTGGAATACTCGGATATTTTTGATCGTTATATTCCCAATCTGCTCAATTCTTTAAAGGAGAAGGGTGAGATCAAGCATCCTGCTCTTCGTCTGGCTGCCAAACGGCCGGAAACTGCAGCAAAGATGGTAAAGAGTTTTATCAATGCTCTTCCCGAGCAAAAGAA